>CAYLPW010000401.1:0-1727 GCA_964385665.1 uncultured Saprospiraceae bacterium | reverse complement strand
CTAAACGCACAATCAGATGACTAGATGGGATAGTAGTTATATTGGAAAAACTATGTGTTCCTACTGTGCCTATGTGTTTCAAAAAACCTAACTCTTCGTAATAAACTCATCCAAATTCAAAATCGCATTATTCACCACCGCCAAAGCAGCAACAGTCGCCGTCTGATAGTCTTCCTCTATCCCTTTCAATAGCAACTTCACCTCCGCTTCATTTTGTTCGTACTGCACGTACATCTCGCTATACAATTGATACAACACCTCCAACTTCGCTACTGTAATCGTCAATCCAGTTGCTCGTTCGTAGCTGGCGGTAATCTGTTCTTGAATAGACGAATCGTTAGCATGATGAATCGCTAAATGAATTGCCGCTTCCATGAAAGCAGGGTCATTCAAGGTGACCAAAGCTTGCAAGGGCGTATTCGTCTCAATACGTCGCGCATTACAAATCTGTCGAGTTGCCGCATCAAAAGTGAGAAAAGACGGATAGGGCGAAGAGCGTTTCCAATACGTATACAAGGCGCGTCGGTGACGATCTTCGCCTTCGCTTTCCATCCATTTTCGATTGTTGTAAGGCGTTCCCCAAACACCCTCAGGTTGTGGTGGCATCACACTCGTGCCATACATTTTATGACTCAGTAGACCACTCACAAATAAACTTTGATCGCGGATCTGTTCGGCACTCAAACGGACGCGAGGAAAACGGGTGTAGTAGGCATTAATCGGGTCAGCTGCTACGAGTTCGGCAGTGACTTTGGAATCTTGTCGATAGGTAGCCGATAGGACAATTTCCTTCATCAAGTCTTTCAAACTCCAGTCGTATTCGTGCATCAATTGCCAAGCTAAATAGTCCAGCAATTCAGGATGTGTGGGTTCAATACCTTGTGTTCCTAAATCCTCCAAAGTTTCCGACAAACCGACACCAAAAAACTGCGCCCAAATCCGATTAACAATCGTACGCGAAGTTAAAGGGTGATCGTCTTCGGTCATCCACATGGCAACACCAAGTCGATTATTGGGTGCATCTTCTGGCAGATCAGGAAAAATGTCTGGCACATCAGGTTTGACTTCTTCTACAGGAGCTAACCAATTGCCCCGATCCCACAAATGCGTACTGCGCTGCATATCCAACTGATTTTCAATCATGATGAGCGTGTGCTCAGCAGGTGCAAGTAGGAGTTCTTGATAAATGGCTTTATATTTTTCGGATTCGGGCAAATTGTCAGGAAGCGATTGTCTAAAATGAAACCAATCGAATTGAATCAATGGACGTTTTTCAAAAGCGGTCGAAGCACCTTCTAGTCTAATAAATACATCGCTTATTTCTTCCAAAGTTGACTGAAATGGAACGGTTTGAATGCGCCAACCCGACGTTTTTTCGACAGGAATACTTGCCAAAATTGTTCCATTTGGATGTCCAGCACGAAGCGTCCAAGTACCTTCCGAAGCACCAGCTAAATACCGAAATACCAGTTCATTTTTACCAGCTACATTGACTTGCTCCAACCGCCCCACGCCATCTTTTCGTAAGCCTAAATATTTTGTATCGTAGATGTCCGCGTGGACTAAGCTGTCCGCTTGCAAAGAGTAGTAAGCTGGTTGATAAGTTTTTAGAAACAAACGTGTTCGATTCGCTTGTTCAGCATCTACATTCTCTCTCAACCAAGCAGTCAATTCTTCTAGTTTTGCTGTTTGCTCCTCCGAAAGTTTGCGTAGCCAAGGATAGTCGC
>CAYLPW010000400.1:0-1730 GCA_964385665.1 uncultured Saprospiraceae bacterium | reverse complement strand
AAACAATAGCGACCAAACTGCCTGAAATAGAAGCGTTTGTACTGGAACGTCATACGTATGAAGTACCTGAAATAGTTGCCACAGAAGTGGTTTGGGGGCATACGAAGTATTTGGAGTGGGTGAAGGAAAGTGTGGTTGAGTAGGTCGCTTATTTCTTCACAAATTGCTAGGTTCTGATGTGTCTGTGAGAGAGTGTCGTAACTGCAAACTACAGTGATCGGGATATTGTAGTTTTAAACTACACAATCAGGAAATTCTGATTTTTGTATATTTGATGTGCTTTACTATTCAAGCTTAACCGATAGTACCTATGCCAGAATTCGAGTGGGACGAGAATAAAAATAAATCTAACCAGAAGAAGCATGGACTTTCTTTTGAAGATGCTAGAGATGTATTTGAGGATAAAGATCGTATTCAATATATACAAAATAGGAATGGTGAGAGACGTTGGAGAACAGTAGGCAGTATCCTTGGACTATTATTTTCAGTAGTCTATACAGTTAGAAGCAGCATCTTTCGGTTGATTTCCGCAAGACGTGCTAGTAAAAAGGAAAAAAGAGAATATTTGGACAACCAGAACCGAAAATATGAATAATCAAAAACTATCAGGAGAAGATGCCTATCAATTGATTGCAGCGGGACAATCATTGGACATGGATCAAGTGCAAGTCAATGCCGAAATTGATGCGATGAAAGCGTTTCATCTTAGAAAACAAGGGATTCATGTACCAGATCATTTGATTACTTATCATGATGAAGCGATTCAATACGATGAGGATTTTGATGACGGAGAGTGGACATCACTACCTAATACAGTAGATGAAACAACGCACTTGCAGATCGCTATTGAACTGAAGGCAGAGGTTC
Organism: uncultured Saprospiraceae bacterium; assembly: GCA_964385665.1. Taxonomy (GTDB): domain Bacteria; phylum Bacteroidota; class Bacteroidia; order Chitinophagales; family Saprospiraceae; genus JAAUTG01. The sequence continues at coordinate 863 of CAYLPW010000400.1, read as the reverse complement.
GTTCGTGGGTAGAAGAGAAAGATATTCAGTTAGATGAATTGCTTACTCAATTACTGGAACACTTTTATCAAGCGAAACAGATGGTTGATGGGAAATCGTAGCTTATTTACTGATAGTGTCAGAGGGTGATTAGATGAGCGTATGCGATCACAGCTACAAATTGCGATGATCGGGTTCTTTAAAAGAAAAGCTAAGATAGAACCTAAATATTGAAGTTCTTACGTGTATAACAAATACATCCGCTATGCCACTTATGAAAACACTAAATGGAAGAGACAAACTGCTGGGGCTTATTTTTTTTCTACTCAACATAGGCAGTTGTGGAAACGGTCAAGCTCCCCAGATAACGGCTGAAGCCCAAGCATTCTATGCTACTCATCAGGCAATGCTAGTAGATACTCTATTGAACAGCTATCTTATAGACAGCAATACAGCAGGCGAAAGCTCCTGTAATATGAAGTTATTAGGAGGCAATGAAAATACGCTATTATTATGGACGGCATGCAGAAGCTTTATCGACGACACACAAGTGGAAACCAGCTTTTCTGGACCAGTCAAAGTTTCATTCGATCAAAACAAGATAACGAAGGTAGAAGCTCCACGCGATGGTGGAGCATATCGTCATGATTTGGAGCAATTGTTTCCAAAAGCGATCATCCAATACTACTTCGATGACCGCCAACGGATGAATGAGCTTATCGAAGAAACTACATATTGATTCTGATTAAGAAAGAATCGCTGGTCGTCCCTCTGCTGTTGGATTGGAAGCGACAGTAGGCGACAACTGCCGAAGTAGATACAAATCCAATACACTAAACCCAACTTTAGAGAAAAATGGTAGGATAATAAACATCCACGTATCG
>CAYLPW010000399.1:0-1802 GCA_964385665.1 uncultured Saprospiraceae bacterium | reverse complement strand
TGTGAGATTGTGAGATTGTGAGATGTGAGACTAGTTCAGCAACAAATAGCATTTGACTGTGGTTGCTTGCCACTTTTTACTTTATCAGTAGTACTACCCCTATAATTCTCAAAAAGAAGTTTGACTAGTACTTAATGCGCTAATTTTAGGAGTATTGACGGTTTGTCTCATCCTGAAAGCTTTCGGGATCATTACTCGTCATCTCTCACATCTTTACTCTCCAATCGTCTGACACAACTCCACTAGCACCCCATTCGCCGATTTAGGATGAATGAAGCACACTAACTTATTGTCTGCGCCTCGCTTTGGCTGCTCATTCAACACTCTAAAGCCTTTTTGACGCATATCTTCCATAGCGGCGTGTATATCTTCTACTTCAAAAGCGATGTGGTGAATCCCTTCGCCCCGCTTTTGAAGATATTGATAAATCGCACTTTGCTCGCCTGTCGCTTCTAGCAGTTCTATTTTGGATTCGCCAGCTTGAAAGAAGGACGTGTTGACTTGCTCCGATGCTACTTCTTCTACTTTATAGGGTGATGTGCCTAGTAGTTGCTCGAATAGCTCGTTGCTGGCTGCCATATCTTTCACGGCAATGCCGATGTGTTCTAGTTTCATGTATTTGTTTTTTCGCACACTTTGGATATATGAATGAAATCGTACCCTTTTGTTATTGCTTTCAAATAAGTACGATTGAAATCGTATCCTTTTGCTATAACTTTCAAACACTCTCAACTCTATGAGAGCGTATGAATAAATTCATACGCTTTTGTTATCGCTTTCAGACTCATCTCATTCATCTTTAGCATAAGTAGTGCTCTCGCTCTCTCCTTTCCCCTCTAGCGGATCAAACTCACATCCCCTAACAATGTATCCGTTCGTCCATCTCGATAAGTTACAACTGCACTATAAACGAAAGTTGCTGGATTGAGTGGCTCGCCTCTAAACGTGCCGTCCCAACCGCCTGTCGGATCATTCAGTGGCACTTCCGTTTGTTCAAAGACGAGCATGCCCCAACGGTCGTAAATTCGGAAATTGTCGATGCGTTCCACATTATCGCCCACTTGTAGGAAAAAGCGATCATTGCGACTGTCTCCATTTGGTGAAAAAACATTTGGCATATAGACACGATCATCCTTAATGACAAATAAGGTCAGTATATCCGTAGCGATACAACCATTCATATCTTCTACTTCTACCAAAATAGTTGTTTTTTCACTTGGACGAAAACCTAGTTCCGTACAACCATCACAGGCTATCGAGTCATTGACGTTCCAACTAATACGGTTAATAGAATCTGGACTTGGATTCAACAACAAATCCACAACAACACTGTCACCTAGCGTAACCTCTGTTTTTGCGCTTAGTGTAGCTTGTGTTTCAGGTGGCGATTCCACCACGATACTAGTGCCAAAAGTACAACCTGCTGCATCTCGTACTTCTACCAGATATGTAGCTGGCGTCAAGTTAGAAAATCGATTTAAGGATGAGAATCGACCTTCATTGAAAGAATATAGATAGGGTTGAGTTCCTCCTATTACATCATTGATTACAATACTTCCGTTATCGTCACCAAAGCAAAACGGTGTTTCTACTACACTATTGATAGCTGTAATAATGTCTTCGTTTGCAGTTACTATTACGGTATCACTGGCTACACATCCATTCTGTGTATTTTGGATAGTCAAGACATAAGTACCCTCAGTCGTCACCGTCGGCTGTAGCGGACTGCTGTTAGTTAGGTTGCCGCCTATCCATTGAAATTGGAAATTGCTGCCTTCATCATTGCTTGGGTTGCCTAAAGT
>CAYLPW010000398.1:0-1852 GCA_964385665.1 uncultured Saprospiraceae bacterium | reverse complement strand
TTGAGTTCGGGTTTAAATCAGGCTAAAAATAAGTCAACTGACTAAATTCACGTGAATTTAGTCAGTACGATGACTATTTTTAGCTAAATTTAGTCAATTGATTTGAAATATATGTTTTATTATGACTAAACAAAGGCTTAGTTACTGATTGAAAGAGTCGCTGCCACACGCCCCAACTCCCGAACGTCACTTCCTTTCACTTCTTGCAACTCATCTCCCAATTTCGCTCGAATACTTGCCGCGAATGCTTCCAAGTCTGCAACGATTTCAGGATATTGAAAAGAGACATCTTCGCTTTCACTAATATCATTTCGCAAATCATACAGTGCCGTCGTCTCTGTCGTCTGCTGCTCATAGTCAATTGGCAATCCATCGTCCCGACCAACACGTCCATTCAAGCTTCGATACCGATGTGGAAAGACTAATTTCCAACGTCCATCACCACTCAGAACCGCTTGTAATTCATTTTTGTGATAATAAAAAGCGTAGCCTTCTTGATGCGGCTCAACCCTTGTTTTAGCAAATAGTAACTCTGGCATAGCTCGCCCATCTATTTCTCGTTCAGGGAGTTGCGCACCAGTGAGTTCAGCAATCGTCGGTAATAGATCAATCGTCATCGCTGCTTGATCGCTCACTGTGCCGGCTGGAATTTTTCCTGTCCATTGCATGATACACGGTACGCGTACACCTCCTTCCCAAGATGTTCCTTTTCCTTCTCGTAGCGGTTTGGCGACCCCCGAATGTGTGCCATATGACAACCAAGGACCATTATCAGAAGTGAAAACGACTAGTGTATTTTCGTCCAAATCATGCTGTTCTAGCGTAGCCAAAATTTCACCAACTGACCAGTCAATTTCTTCGATTACATCGCCGTACAAACCACCTTTGGATTTGCCTTTGAAGTTTTCGGAAGCAAACAAAGGAACGTGCGGCATACTATGTGGCACATACAAAAAGAACGGTTCGTCTTTGTGGTCGGTGATAAATTGGACAGCTCGCTCGGTATACTGTTTGGTGATTTGACTTTGCTCTTTTAAAGTATCAATGACCGTTTCATTTTCGACTAATGGCAAAGGTGGGAATTCAAAAACACTTCCTTGCCAAGGATGCAACGGCCACATATCATTGGAGTAAGGAATTCCAAAATACTCATCGAAGCCTTGTCGCGTGGGCAATAATTCTGGTTCTGAACCTAAGTGCCACTTACCATAGATAGCCGTCGCGTAACCTAATGGTTTTAATAGTTCTGCAATCGTCTCTTCTTGTGCATGCAGTCCTTTGCCGACATACGGCGAATACGCACCATGAATGCCCAAGCGATTCGGATAGCAGCCTGTCAATAGCGCAGCGCGAGAAGCGGAGCAGACCGCTTGAGCGACGTAGAAGTTGGTAAAGCGTTTGCCGTTGGCAGCCATGCGATCTAGGTTGGGCGTGGCAATATCAGTCGCCCCAAAAACGCCCACATCTGAATAGCCTTGATCGTCTGTGAAAATGATGACCACATTGGGCGGACGTTTTGTCGTTGCTGTCGTTTCAGTTTCTTCTTGTTGATTACAAGCGGATAAACAGAGAAGTGAAAGGAGTAGGATACGATTGAATAGAGAAAGCATAATCGAATAGCTGATTTTGATTTTAGATGTGGAAACCAAGATAACTATTTAGCCAGAAAGACTTATAAGATTTGGCTCATTTCGCAAGTCTGTCAAAGAGAAATCATGTTATTCTGAATGACTCATTTGACGCGTGGAACATAACAAAAGCGTATGATTTTAATCATACGAGCGTATAATTTCTCATTTCAAAATAGCATGACCCACCGCGCAATCCAAACACTTCGCTTGATTACAATACG
>CAYLPW010000397.1:0-1867 GCA_964385665.1 uncultured Saprospiraceae bacterium | reverse complement strand
AAGCGGCTGAACCAGTGGTAGTTGAAGAAAAAATGAAGCCAACACCTACAAAAGTGGTACGTAAGCCGAAGCGGAGAAAGAAGTAAGTCCTACTGTTGTCCAGCACTAGAAAAGTGCTGGACAACTCTAAAGATACAATTACGCCATCTCCAGCACCTCCTCCTGATGTCGCCACAACGCTTGAAAAACAGCATCGCCAGCATGTAACTCCTCAAAAGAACCTTCTGCTACCACTCGACCTTGATCCAACACATAGATGTAATCGAACTGTGGTAGCAAATGTAAACGGTGCAGCGAAGAAATGATGGCTTTCTCTTTAAACTGTGCAAACATCGCTTTGTAAATAAGCAATTCCGTTTTTGGATCGACACTGCTCGTCGGTTCATCCAACAAAATTATATCACTAAACTTCGCCACAAAAACACCTCTTGCCAGTGCCAATCGCTGCTTTTGACCGCCAGATAGATTGACACCTTTCTCTTGAATATTGGAAGCTAGTCCGTTTGGTAGTTCTTCCAATACTTGCTCGAACTGAGCCGTTTGCAAGGCATTGTTAATCTCCTGTTCTTCAAAAGGCAAACCTAAAGTGATGTTGTATTCAATTGTATTCTCGAATATTTCAGGTTCTTGTGGAAAAAGCGTCACTTGATTATTGATGATGTTCAATCCTTGATGTACTTGTCCATCGACAGCTACACTAGCCTGAATTTCTGCATGATAAAGTCCACGTAACAGAGCCAGTAAGGTACTCTTTCCACTTCCACTTTCACCAATCAAGGCGATCTTCTGTCCTCTTTTGATGCGAATAGACAAGTCTTGTAAACCACGCGCTTTCGGTACATTATTTTCTAAGTTAGCAAAGTGGTTGGTGTCGTGAGAAAAGGTCACATTTTGAATATTCAACTGCTGCCAATTACTAGGTAACTGCTGTCCATTCACGGCAATATGTTGTTGGGCATAGGCTTCCTCCAAATTTTCAACAGACCGAATATCGGTATCGTATTGCACGACCTGAGTGTACAAATAGGCAAAATCATGAAAAACGCTACTGAACTGCGTGACGTACCCGACCAACGTGACTAAACTTCCAATCAGGAAAACTTCGCCCGGCGTCCAATTCTGATAAACATATCCAACTACCGTAATAGCATAGATTAAGGTGACTAACATATCCGTCGTGAACCATTTCCATTCGTTGACCACTACTTTTCGACGAAAGGGCGGAAAAACGTTACTGATGCGTGCCGATAATCCTTTTTCCATGCGCTTTTCGAGTCGCAGCGTGATGACGGTGACAATATTGGATAAGCTATCAAATAGGGTAGAGGAGACGACGTGTTCTCGCTCATTGGTTTCGTGTGCGGCTCGTATGTATTGTTTGTCAAATTGGAAAATGATATAAATGATGAGTAGCCCGATTAAAACTGCAATGCCACCAAATAATGGTGAAAAATAAAGAATCGCCACGAACGCAAACGTGAACTTTCCGAACGTGTGCATATAGCGAAAACCGGCATCTAAAAAGGCTTTCAAGGCTTCATGTGCTTTCCGAATTCGGTTGATTGTCTTTCCGCTATGATGATCTTTGTGCCAAGTCACGGATAGATGAACCGCTTTTCGGTACAAGTCCTCCAAATAGTTTTGACCCACCACAAATGCCAATTCTCGCTCGTAGACGCGACCTGTTCCATGAAATGCCCAATCGACCAAATGAATCAGCAAGTAGATGCCTCCGTATAGCCAAGCATATTGCAAGGCGTCTGTTCCTTCGAGCTGTAGCTTGTTGATAAACCAACCCCAAAAAATCGGGTAGCTAGCTGCCAAAATATTGCTGACGATGAACATGGCATACGTCAACACAAATTTG
>CAYLPW010000396.1:0-1887 GCA_964385665.1 uncultured Saprospiraceae bacterium | reverse complement strand
AAAACGCGGGGTTATCGCGTTGAATTGGACGAAGTGACGGCAGTTTTGGTGGCACAAGAAGCGATTGCCGAAGTAGCAGTCTATCCACTCCGAAATGAAGCTGGCGAAGTCTATATCGAAGCGGCAATTTTGCTCAAAGCGGGACAAACGATTGACGAAACACGTATTAAAAAAATCGCGCATGAAAAACTACCTTTGTATGCCGTTCCACAATCGTTTCGCTTTTTAGACGCATTTCCGAGAGGCGCGACGGGTAAAATTGATTACAAGGAATTGCAGAAGAATGCTGCTGCTGCTTCTACTTAACGAGAACAAAAAACGTGAAATAAACAAATTGACCTGTTTGAATTGAGTGAATGGTTTATTGAGCTTGCGAAAAGAAATCAGTTGCTCCATACAAACACACAAAAGGTCAATTTTTTATTGAACTCAGACTAAGACAATGACACAAACAATTATACACTACATCGAAAACGATATTCTGGAAGGACAAAGCGACATCAACATCACGCCCGATGAAGATCTGCTGAGTAGCGGACTGCTGGATTCTATGAATATGATGAAACTGATCGGCTTCATCGAAGAGCATTTTCAGACTAAAATTCCACCTGAAGATTTAGTCATCGAACACTTTATGACGGTCGGCGACATGGAACGCTATTTGAAAAGTAGCGGTGTTGTTAGTTAATGCTTCGCATTGTGGAAGAATAGCCAACAACTACACCACCAATAAATCACTCGCTTCAAACGACCAACTTTGTACTTATGCTAACTGTAACTTGGTATCATCCCGATGGGATGAAATGGCAAACTGATTTTTATTTCTACCGATATTTAATCTCTACGAGATAGCTTGCATTGTCTATCCCATCGGGATTAAATATCGGTAGCTATTAAATTGCAGTGAAATTCATCCTGTCAGGATGATACACAAGATAACAGTCAAGCTGTAATAGTATAAATTAGATTTAAGAGCTATATATTTCTGGCTTTAGTCAAAACAATCTATGTGCACTGAATTTACAAAACATTGTAAGTCAAGCAACTATGTGTTCTATGTGCCTATGTGTTTAAAATTTGCACAGTTCTTAAAACTCAATTATTAGGACTCAAACTCGCTCATGAAAAAATACGATCTGACACGAAGTCAAGTCTTGCTGTGGACTGGTCAAAAATTAGAACCGCGTTCGCCCTTATACAATATGGCGTTTTGCTTCGATTTTTCAATGTCCATCCATGTGGAACTGTTTCAGCAAGCTTTTGCTGCTTTGGTGCAACATAGCGAGGCGATGCGAACGGTCTTTGGGGTAGAAGATGGTTTACCGCAGCAGTACATTCTGGAGAAGATAGATGCCAGAATAGAAGTATTGGATTGGTCAAATCGACTCACTGAACATCAAAATATACAACAATGGGCAGAAAAAAGAACGGCTCAGAACTTTGATCTTTCTAAAAAACTATTCGACAGCGTTCTCCTCAAAATTAGCGATTCGCGCTATGTTTGGTACTTCAATCAACACCACCTCATCACCGATGCGTGGAGCTTTACCGTGCAGTACAAAGCGATGATGCATTACTATGTGGATTTGGTCAATAATAAGGAAGCAGACTTTCCCAAACTACCTTCTTTTACTGATTATATCATTTACGAAAAAACAAAACGCAACAACCCCAAAAGCGCACATCAAGCCCAGCTGTGGCGCGACAAATTAGTTGACTTTCCATTACCTCCCAAACTCTACGGCGCAAATGGCGAAACCACCACTTTAGCCAAACGCATTCCAGTACCGTTCGGCAAAACGAGAAGCCAACAGCTACGCGAATTAGCAACGACCAAGCCATTCCGTTCTTGGACAGTTCATGCTTCATTATTCAACTTATTCGTCA
>CAYLPW010000395.1:0-1910 GCA_964385665.1 uncultured Saprospiraceae bacterium | reverse complement strand
CCTGGAGGTCCTGATTTGCACACATAAATGTCCAACCAACCATCGCCATTCACATCCGCCATACTCACCCCTGTTGACCAAACATCAGGACACGCTACGCCAGCTTTTTCGGTAACATCCTCGAATTGAAAGTCGCCTTGATTCAAGTATAAACGATTATTGACGGAATTGCCAGCGAAATAGATGTCGGTTAGTCCATCATTATTGACATCGCCTAAAGCGACGCCCGCGCCGTTGTAAAAATTGCGGAAGGTGTAAGTATTGAACTCTTCGGTTTGCTGGAGTTCGTTGATGAAGTTGATATGGGTGTGTGAAGCATCTAATTGCTCAAAAAGTGTGCTATTGGTAGCGTTCTGTTCGTTACAAGCTATCAGGAATAGACTAGCTAAAGAAAAAAAGACCAATCGTTGTGTCCACTGTATCATGTATGCCGAATTTTTAATCGACAAAGATAGCAACAAAGATTTAGGGGAGTAGGCATGTTGAAGGAGTAAACATAGTATCAAATTTGCTAAATAAATAAACTACACTTCAGCTTTCTTCTTCCCCTTTTCCTTCTGCCCCAATTCATCTAAAAATACCTGTCGCACTTCTCGAATGTGTTTTCCCATATCTTCCAATTCCCAGTCTGTCGTAGGAATCGCAGGATGTACCACTACTTCAATCGCCACTGATTTCAAGAGCGTTGTTCCCTTCGGCATTGCATCATACGCATTGCGCACCACTACTGGAATGATCGGAACGCCGGCTTGCACAGCTAAATGAAAACCACCCTTTTTGAATTGACCTAGACGATAACTTTTGCTACGTGTGCCTTCGGGAAAAATGACGACAGACAAACCACTTTGCAATGCTTTTACCGCTGGCTGCAACGCTTCTATCGCTTTTTGTCGGTTTTTGCGATCAATAAAAATAACGCCAGCCGCTGACATCATTTGTCCTAGAATGGGAACACGCTGCAATTCTTTTTTTGCGATACCTACCACATCTTTCCGAATCAGCTTAGCCGCAATGAACAAGTCAACGCCACTTTGATGGTTGAACATGAACACCGCTGGGCGATTGTCCCACAAATTCGCTTCGCCACGTACCACTAGTTCAATACCCGACATCGCAATGACCAAATCGCCAGTATTTGCGATCAACGCATTGATCCCTTCTTGCCATGATAGGTTCGATGCGCCATCAATTAAAGCGCGTACGACAGCTGGAAATAAACTGCCTACTGCTAGTCCCGTTCGCGCCAGTTCAGAAATACCAGTCGGTGCATCTTCATTGAAGCGATACACTGGCCAAGCATTCTTGTATGCCAAAGCAGCCAACTTCGCATCTGGATTCATCGGACGTGGATTGCCGACCATTTCTAATAAGGCCAGATCTTCTACACTGTCCGTATAAAAATAGCTTTTCTGTAAATCTAATTGATACTGTTCTGCCAGTTGTTCTGCTGCGTATACTTTTCCTTCTCCCCAGCAGGCAGGCTCTACAATGTTCCCAGTAAATTTTCCTTTTTCTACTTCCAAACGCGTACACATGACGTGATCAATACCCAAATCTCGTGCGATTGGATTGACTTGATAAGGTGTCGCTGCGGAAATAATGGCCACCGTATGTCCTTTGGCTAGATGCGCGGCAACTAACGCACGTGCTTCTGGATAAATGGTATGGGCTAGGTGTTTAAAATAAACCTCTTCGCCAGTTTGCACAAAGATTTGTTCATCGACACCACGTACGCCTTTGGCACTGATGGCTGCCAGTCCAGCAAAGTTGGCATTGCCACGCGCATAGACGAGTACGCCTGAAAATTGAGACAACAATTCACGTGTCGAAAAACGTCCACTTAGCAAACGTGACTGTACGAACTGTTTGGCGGAAAAGCCTCGAATGAGTGTCCGATCTAAATCAAAAAA
>CAYLPW010000394.1:0-1949 GCA_964385665.1 uncultured Saprospiraceae bacterium | reverse complement strand
ACTGTACGCCTTTAATTTGTGCCAATCCAGGTGATCTAGTCATCACCGAATTTCAGGCTGATCCAAGTGCTGTAGATGATAGTGATGGCGAATGGTTTGAAATTTATAATACAACAAACGCTCCGATTGACTTAAACGGCTACCTCCTTCGCGATGACGGCAGCAACTCCCACGAGATAGCGACAAGCGTGATTGTTCCAGCAATGGGCTATGTTGTGTTAGGCAATAATGCTGACCAAAGTACAAATGGTGGCGTCGTCGTCGACTACGAATACAGTAGTTTTTCATTAGGCAACAGCGAAGACGAAATTATTCTAGCATGTCAAGGCGAAGTGATTGATCGAGTGGATTATGACAGCAGTTTTCCCATCGAAGCTGGCGCAAGTACCAGTTTAAATCCAGACAACTTGAACGCTACTGACAACGATAGTGGAGAAAATTGGTGCGCAGCCAGTAGCACGTATGGCGATGGCGATTTAGGAACACCTAGCGAATCCAACGATCCTTGTCCTGCGTGTATGATTACCAATATCAGTATCGAAGAGGCACGTTGCGAGGAAGCAGATTTTGTATTTGAAGTAGCCTTCGATGTCGAAAATGGAAGTGACAATTATGAAGTGGTGCGCGTCTCCGATAGTCAAGTATTAGGAAGTGACTCCGACTCGCCAATAGAAGTGACGCTGGCAGATAATGTAGATACTACTTCTTTTGAGGTGTTTGTGCGTGATGTCAACGAACCGACTTGCGTGAGCGATACGATCACTGTTTCGCCTTTAGATTGTACGCCTTTAGTGTGTGCAGAAATAGGAGATTTAGTGATCTCAGAATTTCTAGCTGATCCAGCTGTTGTCGGCGATGCCGATGGCGAGTGGGTCGAAATTTACAATACAACTGACACAGCCATCAATTTAAAAGGCTATGAAATTAATGACAATAGAGGTGCAGCCGAAGCCGTCACAACAGATGTGATCGTTCCGCCGATGGGTTATGTTATTTTGGCTAGAAACGCTGACCCAACTGAAAATGGAGGTGTTGAGGTCGATTACGAATACAGTAGCAGTATCAATTTGAGCAACGAAGGCGGTGCCATTACTTTGTCTTGTATGGAAATGATCATCGACGAAGTGATCTATGACGATGAAACTTTCCCCGTCCAAGCAGGCATTAGCACCAGCTTGAATCCAGATTTCTTGAATGCAACTGATAATGACTTAGGCGACAATTGGTGCGGTGCGAATCGTCCGTTTGGTGACGGTGATTTGGGTACGCCTGGCGAAGCGAATAATATCTGTCCGAAGTGCGAAATACGTAATTTGACCTTACTAAATGCAGGCTGTGAAGACATGGATTTTGTATTTACTTTGAGTTTTGAAGACACCTTGAGTAGCGGCAACTTTGAAGTCATTAATGTCGCTGATGAAGTAGTTTTAGCCACAAGTAGCGAGTCACCAATTGAAGTGCGACTAACTGACAATCGCGACAATACGGAAATAGAAATTTATCTTCGAGATGTGGACAACAGTAGTTGTGTCAGCGATACGCTATTAATTGATCTTCAAAACTGCGTAGATATTTGCGATCTTGATGAAGTAGATGTGGAGACAACCATTCCGCTCTGTCGAGGCAATGATGACGGTTCAATTCTAGTCGCGGTCAATTCTATATTACCACTTCAATATTCCATCGACAATGGCACGACTTTTCAGAGTGAACCACTATTCGAGAATTTGCTGGCAGGAACATACGAAATTCTCATTACCACAGAGGTGCTAGACGATTGCGAATTGCGAACAACAGCCATCATTGAAGAAGGCGAAAACATTGAGTTGGATGAAATTATCGTTCAAAATGAAATTTGTCCTGATGCGAACGACGGCAGTATTCTCATTGAGGCAGAGCTAGAAGATGCCAGCTTATTGTACTCCATCGACGGCGGAGTAACTTTTAGT
>CAYLPW010000393.1:0-1967 GCA_964385665.1 uncultured Saprospiraceae bacterium | reverse complement strand
CTTCGCAAGTACTAGCTGCTTTTCCAAACCATGGTGTCTTCTATCCGTTGCAGTCATTTTCCTTGGCGCGTGAAGTTGACTTTTCGCAAGTCCCTTTTTGTATTTCAGGTGCAAGTGAATCTTTAATAAAGCAACTAGAGCAACTCGCTCAACAACTAGGCGCACCAACGTATCGCATCGACGATCAGCAACGCGCTCAACTTCATGTAGCTGCCGTATTTGCGAATAACTTTACGAATTACTGTTACTACATTGCGCATCAACTGACGCAGGAACAGCACATTCCATTTGAATTGTTACAGCCATTAATTGTAGAGACGGCTCGGAAGCTACAAGATGGCTCACCTTCAACGTTGCAAACTGGTCCAGCTATTCGTGGCGATCAAAAGACGATAGCACGACACCTTTCTTTGATGGAGAACGAAGATTGGAAACGGATTTATCAATTGTTGAGTGAGCAAATTATGGACTGGAAAAAGACTGTTTAGAAGGTGTTTGAAGGGTGAAGATTTTAAAGTGTTTTGTAGTTAACTACTCTATCCCAATTCAGAAATGTGTTCAACAAATTGCACAAAACTCAATTTTACTAAACTGGAAGTTGTTATCTGCTTTCGTAGTCGCCAAACCTGTCTCCTCCAAGCAGATTTATTCGACTGACTCTTCAATGAACCGACCAAATAAATTCGGTGGTTACGAACTGCTAACAAAACGTACAGCTTTTTATGTACACCATCTAAGAGCTATACAAAAGACCGATATTGTGTATTTCCCTACTATTATTGGGTATCATCCCGATTCCGATAGCTATCGGGATGAAATACGTTATTGACTATTTAGCTAACGATATATTATCTCTACGAGATAGTGGATGCCGCCTATCCCATCGGGATAAAATATCGTTAGCTATAAGGCAAGCGTTGAACTCATCCTGTAGGGATGATACATAATCGAGAATGGATGGAAAAATGTATAGTCCTCAGATACACCGTTCAAAACACCCCTCCTAAATAATTCGCTAAGAATCGTAACTTACCACCCATCTTTGTCACTTTACACCATTTACTGATGTTCAGACCAATTCTTTTTATTCTCGCTTGTTTTTGTTGTTTTGCTTGCCAACAAGGTAGCAAAATAGCCACCGAAACAACTGAAAAAACTAGACGAATCGACTACGTGAATCCCTTTATCGGAACAGGCGAGCATGGGCATACATTTCCTGGCGCAACGCTGCCATTCAGTATGGTACAATTGAGTCCGGATACGCGGATTCCAGGCTGGGACGCTTCTAGTGGCTATCATTACTCCGACTCCACGCTATATGGATTTTCGCATACACATTTAAGCGGCACTGGCATTGGCGATATGGGCGATATTTTGGTATTGCCATACACAGGAGAGGACGAAGCGTCTCCTATCGCGACCTTCGACAAAGCAAGCGAAGACGCAAGCGTCGGTTACTATCGCGTTCAACTCAAAGAAGACCAAATAGAGGCTGAATTGACCTCAACATTGCGGACTGGCATGCACCGCTATACTTTTCCGAAGGGAGAAACGCAGAAAATATATCTAGACTTAGCGCACGCGTTACAGCCAAATTGGGGACACAAAGCACTATCAGGTAGCTTGGAAATAGTAGATGAACAAACCATTCGCGGACAACGCACGACGACAGGCTGGGCATACGATCATCCAGTCTATTTTTATATGCAATTTTCTTCACCTTTTGAACTAATAAAATATACAGGCACTCAAGACAGAAAGCAGCTAGCAGGAGAAGAAGTAAAAGTATGGTTGGCGTTCGATGATTTAGGAAGAGACCGACGGTTAATAATTAAGACAGGTATCTCCCCAGTAAGCTTAGCGGGTGCACAAGCTAACTTGGAAGTCGAGAATCCAACTTGGAACTTCGATGATGTTAAATTGGCAGCGGAAAATACCTGGGAGAAGGAATTAGCAAAAATTGAAAT
>CAYLPW010000392.1:0-2096 GCA_964385665.1 uncultured Saprospiraceae bacterium | reverse complement strand
CATCCGTTCAAAACAACCAATATCTGGATTTTCGTCTCTTTGATTGCCCTCAATATCAACAAGAACATCATCCAGAAAAGTGCCAGCATCTATGGCAATGGATAAGCTGTCTAGCTGATATTCATCGGCATTGGCATCCATAAACAGCGGCGTGCTGCGGTCGACCTCTTGCGGACAATTCGTACAAAAATCGTAGAAGTCAGGAAAGTCTTCTAAAAACTCGTCATCGACACGAACGATGCAGTTTTCAAATTCATAATCAAACCCTTCTCTACCTTGGTCGATAAAATCAGAGAAGATCAGTTCTTTATCTCTTGAACCAAAAAAGATAGAATTGCGGAAACGAGCATGGAGACGATAAGTACTTCCTAATGCACAACCACCTAAACCTGTCGGTTCGTAACAAATAAAGTTGCTTAACGCCATCGCACTGGCATCTACTCCGTAACTGGCGACTGTGCAATGATTGAGTTCGTAGTCGCCACCGTGAATAACTTGAAAAGAGTTGCCGTTGTTGTTGTAAATCAGACAGTTATCCATTTGAATAGTGGCACGTTCACCGATAATAGACGATGAGCCTGTATTGTAAAATTGGCTTTGTTCGGCAACAAAAGTCGCTGCGGAATCCACGTAGACACTCCAAGAACTATTGCGAATCGTGGTGTAGCTCATTCGGTTGCCCCGACTGCCCGAAGCGATGTAAATACCAACCCATTGATTGGGTGCTCCATCGAATGCTTCTTCTAAACGATCTCCTTCAATAATGACTGGATTTTCGGCTGTTCCTTGAATGTCTAATTTTCCATTTTCTAATATCCATAAACGTCCATCATCGTATACGCCTAGTTCTTCATTGCGCACCAAACTACCGTGTACGTAAACGTGTGTTCCCGCAGGAATCGTGAGCGTTCCATTATCTACAAATAGCCAACCATAAATGACATAAGGTTTGGGATCATCCCAAATGGCATCGCCGTTCAATAAATTCAATGTTCCTCTTCCAAATCGACTAGGAATGTAGTTGGCGTTTTGACCCCATGCTTCTAACAACACACGCTGTTCTCGATCATCGGTTTCAAAGCGAATCTGACTCTCAATCACAAACGGACTGGCAGAAATGTCTTCATCTGGGTCAATTTCAACTTCACAAAAAATATAGATGCTGTCGTTCGCTGGAATTTCGACGTCCTCTACCCGATTGCCTGGAATGCCATCTACATTCATCCGAAATTTCTCGCTAAAATCGCCTGCTATTTCGATGTTGGAAATGCGAATGCGCTCATCTTGTCGATTGTAAACTTTTAGGATACGCGTGGCAGAACCTAGTTGTGTAAAAACGGTATCGAAGCGTAGCGTATCTGTGGAAAACGCTAATTCAAAACCAGTTTCTTTGATAATTTCGTCTTCAGGCATACAGCTGCTAAGTCCGAAGGTGAGCCAAGTGGCTAATGTGAAGTATAGTAAGAGGGAAAGGTTTGAGTTCATAAGATAATGGTCAGTTTTAAAGACTGGGCGTCTGGGCAATTGAGTGGCAAAGTACGGTGTATTTTTTTGGAACTATCGTATTCATAACAAAAGCGTACGACTTCAATCGTACTTATCTTGTTAGTTCTACAGGTCAATATCATATTCCATTCGCTTCGCCGTTTGCTGTGCTAATTTTTGGTCGAATAAACGAGTTATCAAATGGAACGACATATCAATGCCAGCAGAGATACCGCCAGCCGTAATTATTTTACCTTCATCTACGAATTTGACGTTGCGCTGGATGTCTATTTGCGGATATTGCTGTTCGAGTTCGTCATAATGCGCCCAGTGGGTGGTGGCTTTTTTGTCATCCAACAATCCCAACTTAGCCAACAGGAACGCGCCAGTGCAGACCGACGCAAGAATAGCAACCTTTTGCTGTTGTTGTTTGATCCAATCCAGTGTTTTTGGTTTATTGACTTCCAATACCCGCGCACCGTGTCCACCTGGAATAATTAAGATCTCTAGTTCAGGATGGTCATTGAAAGAATAGTCTGGCACGACTTGGAGTCCGTTTCTTGCTTGAATCGTTTCGGTGGTCTCTCCTATCGTGTGAACTTGAAATAGCT
>CAYLPW010000391.1:0-2096 GCA_964385665.1 uncultured Saprospiraceae bacterium | reverse complement strand
AGTATCGAAAATGAGAATCGTCTGATGAAAAAGTCAATATTATCAGATCGATAGTCAATACCTAGAGTTGCGCAATTCGTGACTGGAAAGAAGAATCTGTAATCCTGACCAACAGCCAAGTTTATCACGACCGCAACAATTTCACTCAAAAACCTTTAAGAAAGTGTACAAACTTGCACTTAATAAACATAATAAATAGCTATGAGGCATTTTCTGATTCTTATCTTACTTTCTATTACTCTTTTTTCTTGCGACAATGATTCCACCGTTGAAACCATTATTGACGACACTGCAACCATATGGGATGGTGCGCCTATCACGTTTGAAAAAGCAGCAGATGCCGACCCCACACTAGAAATTAACCAAGATATACTCACCAATAATGTACGACTAACGCGTGGCAACGATGGTGGACAAATCTACAACGCAGCGACGGAAGATGCAGCTAATAAAACCAACAGTCCTGCTGGCACTCTTTGGGCATTGGGTACTTTGGATGAACGAGACGATTTGAATTTTCAGCCATTTCGCACCGCAGTAGGTAGCCCCAAAGATGTTGTTGGTAAAGATTTAGTTTTGCGCCTAGTGGATGACAATATCTTTTTGTCGGTCAAGTTCACGTCTTGGTCGCAGAACAAAGGGGGTGGTTTCACTTATGAGCGGTCGACAGAAAATTAGTGATCTGTAGCATCCTGATATGATGTGTTCTGCTGCTCTGCTGATGACTGACGATATGCAATCCTGACGGGAGCAGCTAAGTACTTGAATGTAAATAAGCGTCACTTAGCTAGTTCTTTGTTAATCAGGGCAGATTTTTTTTGCACCACTGCTTGTGGAAGCAAATCCGAAAGCTTTCGGGTTGACGCCGAGTAATGGGATTTGCAGCGTTAAGCTCCTAGTGTTCTGTAGCAATTTGTTCTTATCTCAACTGTTAGTTGCTTAATGTATTCTGTGTTAGGCATTTCTCGCAGATCAGATTGGGCGAAAGCGCGTTCTAGTTCCACTTGCTTTTCCTTAGCCAAGTGTAGTAGTTCTTCGTATTCAAATTCCCCATTCTTGACACGCATCAAAAAGTCACGATCTCTACTTCGGTACACATTGACTTGCTTTTCAGTTGCGATTTCGATGGCCATCTCCAGCAAACGAAACGTGTGCATCATATTCTTCGCATCATAGTGTTTGCTGTGACTCAAGGTATTTTCATAACGCACTTCATTCCGTTTTTCCACCCAATCCCAATACGCCCGATAGTCCTTACAATAGGTCGAATACCCGTCGCGATTGAAATACAATAAGGTTACTTGCTTTTCTCCTTTTGGAATGGAACTCAACACCACATCATTTGACTGCGTATTTTTAATAATACCTGAATAACGTGACTCCTCGTTATAGTACAATCCATAAATATCTTTCATATGCGCGATATTCACCAGACCACACTTATCTTGCTGCCAACCATTTTGCGCTAAAAACAATGACAGCGCAATAGAACCGTTTTCGTGAGTTACGTAACAAAAATCAAGTGGTGTTTTTCGTTCTTTCGGCATTGGATTGACGATCTTCTTTTTCAAGCCTTTCGCTTTTTTGATTTGGGATAACGCAAACTTACCGAAAGTGTCTTTGCATTGCTTTGATAAAATGTGTTGCTTATCTATGTCTGGAAACAAAGGCGAACGAAAGTGTACAAGCTCAGTAGGTGTGTTCAGCAATTCTAACATATTTGGATTATTGACCGTTAGTAATTGCATAAATCGACCTAGTTCGTAGAAGACTACATCATTGCTTTTATCGCTTACTTGTGGCACATAGTCTAGCGTGTACAACGAGCGTTGCGGAAGAATGAATATGCCTTTTATATCGGTATCTGACTGTGATGTGGCTAGTCCCTGTGCATGGCTGCCACTGACGCATTCTAGTAGGATTAAGTTGCTATTCCGTAGGTCGCTGATGGTCATATCTTTATAGTTTGCGAAACTTATGTGTCGATTTGGTGGAGCGATCAGCTTTATCAACTTGCACTTTCAAAAACTGTTCTTTACAATAGACTTGTTAGGTAGTAGCTGATTATAGCAGATCGGAGCAAATTTTATTCTGAA
>CAYLPW010000390.1:0-2161 GCA_964385665.1 uncultured Saprospiraceae bacterium | reverse complement strand
TTGAATTTACTGTTTTTGGAGGTTCATTATTTTAAAAGTAATCTTTCAACTACTGTAAGCAAAAATTTGTAATTGAGTAGATTTGTGATTCACAACAGATAAAAAAATAGTATTGATGAATGTGGTTTCCTTCTTTGCGGGCGCAGGTGGATTGGATTTAGGTTTTCAGAAAGCTGGATTCAACATCATCTGGGCAAACGAATACGACAAGCAAATATGGGAGACTTATGAAAAAAATCATCTTCATACTCAGTTAGATCGCAGAAGTATTACAGCAATAAAAGAAGCCGAAGTACCTGATTGCGATGGCATCATTGGAGGACCACCATGCCAAAGCTGGAGTGAGGCTGGTTCACTGAGAGGTATTGATGACAAAAGAGGACAACTTTTTTTTGATTTCATCAGAATATTGAAGGACAAACAACCTAAATTTTTCTTAGCAGAAAATGTAAGTGGTATGTTGTTGCCTAGACACGCTGCTGCTCTTGAAAATATTAAAGCCATGTTTCAAGATTCAAATTACACACTGTCCTTTCAATTATTGAACGCTTCTAATTACAATGTTCCACAAGATCGAAAACGCGTCTTTTTCATAGGCATCCGAAAAGATTTGAACTTCAAATTTACATTTCCAGAACTAACCTATCCAAAGTTTTCTCTTTTTGAGGCGATCAAGGATTTAGAAGACACTGCCATTCCAGCTTTACCTACTAATACAAGCAATGGAGAAGACTGCACCATTCCCAATCACGAATACATGATAGGTGGTTTTTCTAGTATGTATATGTCCCGTAATCGAGTCCGTTCTTGGGACGAACAGTCTTTTACGATTCAAGCAGGTGGACGACACGCGCCTATACATCCACAAGCTCCCAAAATGAAATTTATAGAGCAAAACAAACGAATTTTTGTTCCTGGTAAAGAGCACTTATACCGCAGACTGACCGTAAGAGAATGTGCGCGCATTCAGACTTTTCCTGATGATTTTATTTTCTACTATGATAAAGTAGCGGCTGGCTATAAAATGGTGGGTAATGCAGTACCTGTCAATTTGGCTCACTTTTTAGCGAAAGCGATTAAGAAGCAGCTAGAATCAGCAGTGAAAACCTCTTTCTCTCATCAAGCATCTACCGCCTCATGAGTAACATTTTAGAAGCAATTTGCAACATCACCACTCATAGCAATTTTGATCTTACAAGTACTTATGTAGGTCGGAACAGAGCAAATAGCATGGGTGATGCGCTGGAGCAGTATATGAAAGACGCGTTTGCCAATACGTTTGATCTGAGTGAAGTAGAAAGAATGCAAATTCATCAGGACGTCTTCTCTTGGTTGGGTTCTCAAAACAATCCACCAGATATGATGCTGAAAGGTGGTGACGCAATAGAAGTCAAAAAAACACAGAGTGCCAATAGCAGTTTAGCACTCAATAGTAGCTATCCAAAAGCACACATTTATAGCAATAGCAAAATGATCACAGAATCTTGTCGTAACTGTGAAAGTTGGACGAAAAAAGATATTATCTATTGTGTAGGTCATACTTCGGACAGGCAGTTAAAGTCAATTTGGATGGTGTATGGTAATATCTACGCTGCTGAAGAAACAACTTACCAAAGAATTAAGTCGACTATCTCGTCAGGTATTGGTAGTATCGAAGATGTAATGTTTGCTGAGACGAAAGAGCTGGGTAGGGTGAATCGTATTGATCCCTTAGGAATTACTAATCTTAGAATTCGAGGGATGTGGCAGATCGAAAACCCACGGAAAGTATTTAGCTATTTGCATGAGCCGACTCAGTCCCCCTTTGAGTTGATCGCCATTATTCCAACATACAAGTACAACGAGTTTCCTCCAACTAGTCGATCTAGAATTGAACGACTACAAACTGCTGGTTGGAGCCTGGAACGTACGCTAGTCAAAGACCCAAACAATCCTGCTAACCTCATCGACTGTCAACTCACCAAATGGTGCGTTTAAACTACTTTCATGCAAAACAAACTTACCTGTTTACTTATTTCGTTATTCGTTATTTTCTGTTCGACATTCGTTATTCCAATCCACGCCCAATCCTTCCTCAACGAACGCTACTTCGGCGTTTTCGTCCAACACGGCATCCCCTACTATGACCTACCAGAAGCAGACAGCTACCGACCGACAATTA
>CAYLPW010000389.1:0-2165 GCA_964385665.1 uncultured Saprospiraceae bacterium | reverse complement strand
TTGAATTCTTTTCGACCATTGCCACCACATTCCAAGGTCAAGTTGTAGGTGTACGTTTTAAAGTTCTTTTTCAAGTCAGCTAGAGAAATGGTTGTTGGACGTACTGCTGACTCACCGTCTATTTGTAGTGTCCACTTATCAAGATTGATTTGAGTTTCGGCTGGCGGTAGTCCGTTATTGCGCACGAACAATAGTTCTCTGGGCGTGAGTTGCGGATCAAGTAGATGTGGTGGTGTCTCTGCATTGATTGGACGGTCGTTCAAAACAATTAGTCCTGCGTCTTTTCCTGGCAGTTGAAAAGCTTCATCGCTATTGGCTAAAACTGCTGGAATCATGCCGACAGGAAAGTGTTCTGCAAATACAAGTTTACCACCAATCGCTACACTCACAGCAGCTAATGCACTTTTTCGCAAAAACCCTCTGCGGTTGCTTTTTCCTATCCTTCCCCAAAGTTGTTGGTCAGCTTCAGTAGGATTACTATTGTATAATTTATGGATACCCACTTTTCGTTTCATTCTGTACTGATAGTTGATCTAGACAAATGTAAGTATTTGTTTCCCCTTCCTATTCAATCATTTTCTATCAATTTTTAGATTATTTTTTGATAAATCCCGTCCTTTACTCCTTCAATTCATAGACTGACGCCATTCATTTGCAGACAAAAACAGACATACGCGTATCGTTAATCATTCCTTGCTACAATGAAAGTAATCGCCTTCATTTTTTAAAAAATGGTGTTGAGAAATTTTTGACGGAGTGGAAGTATGCTTCGGAAATCATAGTGGTGGATGATGGGAGTAAAGATGATACGAGCCTTCAAATTCGGGAGCAGCTACCAGAAGTACAACTGATCCAACTCGCTGACAATCAAGGAAAAGGAGGGGCATTGAGAGCAGGTGTTCTGGCGGCAAAAGGAAAACACATTTTGACATTAGACGCTGATATGGCGACGCATCCTACGGAATTAATTCGGTGGCTGAAACTGCTACCCAATCATCAATTTAGAGATGATCAGATCTTGATTGGTTCGCGCAAACATCCACAATCGGATATTGATGTGCGCGAACACCGAAAGTGGGCAGGACATCTATTCAATTTGTGGGTAAAGACCTTGACACCAATTACCTTTTCTGACACACAGTGTGGCTTTAAACTGTATCCTGCTGCTATTGCCAAACTCCTATTTGATACCTTACAAATTCGAGGTTGGGCGCATGATATTGAGTTGTTATATAAAGCTGCTCACTTGGGTATTCCGGTACAAGCGATGCCTGTTCGTTGGGAACATGTGGATGACGAAAAGATAGATGTACTAACCGATGGAATTAAAATGGCGAAAGAAATCACGTGGATGTCGTATCACTATCGGTTGCAATCAAAAGGCAAATATCATTTAAAACAGTTGCAGCGCGTGTTTGAAGAGGAAGAAGTAAAGGGACAAAATTAGCTTAGTACTGGTCAGACAATGACTACCTTGGTTGCGTGTCTAGTATTCAATGTTACATAATAATCTACTGTAGAAAAGATTGGGCCTTTCACCTGCTGGTCTATTCTTGATGCGTTTGCCCTAATTCTATGAAAATACCACAACTAAAGCCACAGTGAAACTTCCCGACTCGTTTTTGAATCTCACTCCACCTGTTTAGATACTAGTCATATTCCACCATAACTATCAAGAAATCGTCTCTTCTTAGTCCTAGCCCACCCTGCCAATAAATACAATTTCAACCACTCACAAACCCAAAAGAATGCTTTATTTTGCTATGTTTCCTAAATAAAAAAGCAACAGAAACCTTTCTTTCCACAAACGTAACTCAAAGCGGTGTCACCATTCAAAGTCAGTCTATTTTCCTTTTTTCTATTAACGAGTACGGTCGCACACGCGCAGTTGCAAATAGACGCTTCGTTTCTTCAAGATAGCCTATCTCAATGGTACGATGGTAGTACAACGACGCAATGGTCGCCACGAACAATGAACTGGGCAGAAGCAGCGGAATGGAAAGACTGGAAAGCACTGCCTGACCGAACCGATTGGACGAATACTTGGCTACGCCTGCCCCTTGAAAATAACACGGATGAGGACATCGACTTAGCACTCTTGTTGCACTATGACGAATGGGACGCTTGGTGGGCAGTCGACGGTCGATGGCAACAGCAGCAAGGTG
>CAYLPW010000388.1:0-2166 GCA_964385665.1 uncultured Saprospiraceae bacterium | reverse complement strand
AATTTTATGGACGCTTCCGAAGGAGCAGTCATGCTATTATGGGAGTTCGGAGATGGCTTTCAATTTACGGGTATGAATCCTTCGCATACCTATGATGAAGATGGCATTTATACTGTATTGTTGACGGCTTATAGTAGCACAGGAAAAACAGACGAAACCAGTGCGCAAGTAGTGGTGGCTCAAGGCTTTGTGGTACAGGTGCTCAATGGCACATTTGATGAATTTACTTCCAATACAGGTGACAATGCAGACGCTTGGGATATGACGCCCAGCAGTACCGTAGTGGACAATAGTGGCAACACAGTGGATAGTCCATACCGTGCGCTTTGGAACAATACGGACTTGAATGCCTACATAGATGCTACTTACTGCACGAATGAGCAACCTGGATCAACCAGCGATGGAGCAAATGGAACGAGAGGCGGCAAATTCAGCGATCCTTGCCGTCGGTTGTATCAATTAGTTCAAGTAGAACAAGGTACCGAATATACGTTCTCTATTGATACTCGTTCGGAAGCAGAGGGCATCAATACAGAAGTGTTTATTCTAAATACAGAGATCACAACGGAAGCAGGCATTGATGCCTCTACATCCGATCCAGCTATTGATGCTTATTTCAACATTACCAACGATTTCAGCACGACCAAAAGCGAATTTACGACCAGCACGTTTACATTCACGCCATCTAGAACACAGATTGTGATCTATGTGAGAGCGTTGAATGCGGTAGATAGTAGCAATGAGGTCTTTATTGATAATATTACGATAGAGTAAAATGAATAGACGCTTTGACAATTTTGCATAGCACATTATTCAGCGATTTGAAGTGCGCTCTGTAAAATTGTCAAGGTATCTACTTAATCTGTAAACAGAACACAATGAGTTCATCAAGATAATATTATCGTGCTGAATTACAGCTACTTGCAGAGTAAGTCTAACATCTAACATCTCTACTATCCGATTAAATATAGAACATGATACATACACTATTCAAAAGTTCAATCCTACTCGGCATCTTCCTGATGTTCATTACAGCAGCTTGTGAGAAAGAAGAGCCTGTATCGCCTCCCGAAGTAGATCCTGTGGAAGAAGAAGCAGTGGAAGAGGAAGAAACGGAAAACGAAGCAGGTGGCGTGGAAGGCGTAGATTATTTTCTACCCAAAATTGATCTAAACAACTGGAAAGTGACGCTCCCAATACGAAATAACGGCAAGCTGGTAGAAGTAGAACCACCAGAAATTCTCGACTATGCTACTGTCGAAATACTCCAAGAATTCATGTACAATGATTCAACGGAAGGTGCGCTAGTTTTCCATACGTATCCAGGAGAAACAACACCCAATTCTTCGTATTCCAGAACAGAATTGAGAGAACAAATGGAACCGGGCAGTAATACGGTCAATTGGACATTTGAAGAAGGTGGCAGTATGAAAGGACGCTTGCAAGTGGATACTATTTCCAAAGCTGCCGACGGCAACTATCACCGTACGATGGTGATGCAAATTCATGGACGATTGACCAACGAACAACGCGACCTAATCGGAGAAGACGACAACAATGCCCCGCCTATGCTCAAAATACTTTGGGACAAAGGGAAGATACGCGTCAAAACAAAAGAACTAAAAGACGTAGATGTCAATGACTTAGATATTCTTAGCACAGCGGCATGGACAGACGACGTAGGGCGAAACTTCGCGCAACAAGTTGATTTCGACGAATTTACGCTAGAAATAAAAGCCGAAAAAGGAAAGATGCAAGTCATTCTCAACGATGAGGAAACCTTTACATACGAAGGCGTTCACATCGACCGCTGGGGTGTTTTTGAAAACTACTTCAAAGCTGGTAACTACTTGCAAACGACTGATGAAAACGCATTTGCTACGGTGAAGTATTATGAGTTAGAGGTGAGTCATTAATGGGAACTTTACTATTCCTGTAAGATGATGTATAGTGTTAACTTGAGATTTTACCGATTTGTAATATCTACAAGCTAGGGGCTATACAAAAGCTATAAGGCAAGCGTTGAACTCATCCCGTAGGGATGATACATAATCATTTGACAGGTTAAAAATATAATGCTCAAATGAGAGCTAAAAGATAAGTTTCATACAAGTATAGTAGTGAGTCGATCGACTAAAAGATCGGCTTACCTCAAGCTTACTGCCC
>CAYLPW010000387.1:0-2233 GCA_964385665.1 uncultured Saprospiraceae bacterium | reverse complement strand
TATGAGGAGACGTTAATTTCGGGGAGTGATGATCGGAGTTTGGGGGTATGGCGGGTGCGTTGATGATGCAAATAAATTCAATTTTAACTGATCGTGTGTATAATAAATTACACAACATTCAACTCTGATAAATGCGAAGCTGCTACCTGCTTTCGTAATCGCCAAACCTGTCTGCTCTAAACAGGTTTATTCGGCTGACTCTTTAGATGAACCTACCGAATAAATTCGGCGGTTACGAAATAGTAACAAAAGTGCAATTTGTGATACACACTTTCTGATCATGTTCCCACCTATTTTACAAATAATTGCATCTAGTTGATTGAAATCCATACTTCACTACTTAAAATGAACTAGAAAATGAAACTATTACTCACCACCCTGCTCACCTTGTTTTTACTTCCTTTAATGGTGTTTGCTCAAGACTCTACTCGTGTGAGCCGTAAAGTACCGCCGCCACCACCACCGCCGCCTTCTCCCTATTTGAGTAATCCCTATTTGATTCAGCCTGCAAACATCAGCTACGAAGAATTTGAGGATTTTGTGAAAGAAGTAAGACATTATAGGTCGGAGCGTAGAGTTCGATTAGACACTTTTTTACTGATGGCGAAAGACCCCAACACTATTCTGCTAGATACTAGATCAAGCAAGGCTTTTCACAATATGCATTTAAAAGGAGCTGTACATTTAAATTTTTCCGACTTTACGGACGAGAAGTTGGCAAAAGTTATTCCTGACACCACGACAAGGATATTAATTTACTGCAACAACAACTTTGTGGACGAAGAAAAAGGATTTCCAGGCAAACGACGTCCACTCGCCCTTAACATCCCCACCTTCATCAATCTGTATGGATATGGCTACAAAAATGTCTATGAAATGGGTGGCTTACATTCAGTATATCACCCTAAACTAGAATTTGAAGGATTAGATGTACAGCGTATCGAAGCAGTAAAAGCCCGTTTTTTTTCTGGAAAGGATTGATAAGCTCTTACACAGTCAAACTTTCATGTTCTCTCCTTTTCGACACCAACCACAACCCCACAAACGTCAACATCCCATTCAACGCCAACGTCAAGAACCCTAAATTTATCCCATTAGCTGTCAAATATTGATCCAATAAATACGTGATAATAGGCGCAGCGACACAAATCACAGGAACAAGCATCGCTTTGCTAATGTGACGATTCGTAAACATTCCAAAACTAAACAGCCCAAGCAACGGACCATATGTGTACGTTGCAAAGGTAAACAGATTGTTGATGACTGAATCGTTGTTCAAGGAGTTAAAACCAATGATGACGGCGAGTAGAATAACCGAAAAACCGATATGGACAAACAGTCGCGTGCGTTGCTTCTCTTTTTCACTTCTATTTTCTTCTCCAAAATTTAGGAAATCAACGCAAAAAGAAGTCGTCAAAGCTGTCAAAGCGGAATCGGCACTGGAATAGGCAGCCGCGATCAGTCCCAATACAAAAGCGATGCCAATGACAGGCGATAGATGTTGCAATGCCAAAGTTGGATACAGTTGATCGGTACGTGCTGGAATCGCTAAACCAATCCGGTCAGCGTAGAGGTAAAGCAGCGCACCCAACATCAGAAATAGTAAGTTGACAAAGACGAGGACAATACTCAACGTAAACATGTTCTTTTGCGCGTCACGCAGGTTTCGGCAACTCAAATTCTTCTGCATCATGTCTTGATCTAGACCAGTCATCACAATCGTAATGAGCGCGCCACCTAAGAATTGCTTGAAGAAATTATTCGGATCCGACCAGCCTTCATCGAAGAAAAATAGTCGAGAATACTCACTCTCTCTGACGATGTCGACTAAACCTAAAAAGTTCGTATCAAATGCATTGCCAATGGCTAAAATCGTCAAAATTACCGCGCCCAACATACAAGTCGTTTGCAGCGTATCCGTCCAGACAATCGTCCGAATTCCTCCTTTGAACGTATAAATCCAAATCAGTAGAATGGTGAGAAAAACAGTCAACCAAAATGGAATACCATACGTATCCATCACAAACTTCTGTAGCACAATTGCCACCAAAAACAACCGAAACGACGCACCAATGATACGAGAAATCAGAAAGAAAGCAGCACCAGTCTTATAAGAAGAAACACCCAATCTATTCCCCAAATAGGTATAAATCGACGTCAAATTCATACGATAATAAATGGGCAACAACACTAAGGCAATCACCGCGTAACCCAATAAATAACCAAAAACCAA
>CAYLPW010000386.1:0-2267 GCA_964385665.1 uncultured Saprospiraceae bacterium | reverse complement strand
CTTAGCACTACATAACCATCTACGACGATTATATCTGTCGCCGTATTCAACTCCATCGTTTTCAACAAACTCAATAGACACGGCAATTCTCGTTTGTAAAAAGCTCCACTTTCGTAGTCGGCTACATCGGATAGGATTTGCTTAGCTTCAAATGCGATGTGTTTGTCATTCCACGCTTCAACGCCCACACAAGCAGTATTTGCTTTATCTTCAAAATAATAGGTATCAAAACAGTAAATCATATGTAGAAACTTGCTGTGTAAGTTAGGTTGAAAAAAGTCTCAAAACGAAGTGATCTCACATCTAGAAGCGGAGCAATCTCCTATCTCATTTACAAATCAAATCCAATATCCTTCCTAAAATACTTTCCCTCAAAGTTGATCCGCTCTGCATTCGCAGTAGAAGTGCGTACCGCTTCTAGCATGGTTCTGCCATAAGAAGTTAAGCCAAGTACACGTCCGCCATTCGTTAATAATTGATCGTTGGCAGTAATCGTTCCTGCATGAAAGACGAAGCTATTTTCAACTGTTTCAGTGCCAGTGATCACTTTTCCTTTTTCATAGCTGCCCGGGTAGCCGCCAGAAACTAGATTGACGGTTACGGCATATCGTTCGTCTTTCGAGATGGTCATTTGGTTTAAGTTACCTTGTGCAGTTGCTTCCAATAGAGCCACCAAATCACTGTTCAGGCGGATCAAAATACTTTGCGTTTCAGGATCACCTAAGCGACAATTGTATTCAATTACATAAGGCTCACCTTCTACTCGGATGAGTCCTAAGAAAATAAACCCTTTATAGTCCAAACCCCGTGCCTGTATCCCTTGTATGGTCGGTTCTATAATGCGCATCGTCACCTTTTCCATTAACTCATCCGTCAGAAAAGGAACTGGCGAGACTGAACCCATTCCACCCGTATTTAGCCCTTTATCGCCTTCTCCGATCCGTTTGTAATCTTTCGCTGCAGGTAAGACTTGATAATGTGTACCGTCCGTCAATACAAAGACAGAAAACTCCAATCCGTCCAAAAATTCTTCGATGACGACTTCTTTTCCAGCTTCCCCGAATTTACCACCGAACATCTCTTCCAAAGCGATTTGCGCTTCCACTTTCTCTTCCAAAATTAAGACACCTTTCCCAGCTGCTAATCCATCCGCTTTCAGTACGTAAGGTGGCGAAACCGTATCTAAATAGTCGATAGCTTCCTGATGATGCTCGGCAGTAAAAGAACGATAAGCGGCTGTTGGAATCCCAAATTCTTCCATAAACTCTTTGGCAAATGCTTTACTGCCTTCTAGTTGCGCTGCTGCTTCGCTCGGTCCGATGATCCCGACATCTTTCAGTTGCAAATCTGCTTTGAAAAAATCGACAATGCCTTTTACCAGTGGCAATTCAGGGCCCACAACGACCATATCAATTTGGTGTGTCAAAACGCTTGTTCGTATGGCATCGAAGTCCATTATATTTATCGCTATGTTCTCGCCGTGCATAGCCGTACCAGCGTTGCCTGGCGCGATGAACAAGGCTTCACAATACTCGCTATCCGCCAGTTTCCAAGCTAATGCATGTTCTCTGCCGCCGCTGCCTAAAAGTAATAGTCGCATAAAGTTAGTCTAGTTTTGAAAGTAACAAATGTACTAGCTTTGTGGGAAATGTAAGAAGAAAGCAGGTGGTTTACGTCCATAAGTCAGTATATGGCATTGCTTCTTTCTTTTCGTAAATTCAATTACTTTAGCTTTAGATTGACAGACATCAAGTCATCAATCGACTACTCTATTCACTTACAACTACGATTTTTACTATGCGAATCTTTATTTTCTCTTTCCTTCTTTTAGGTTTACTAGCTTGTGAAAACAGCGAAACCATGACCAACGAAATGGACACAACAAGCGAGACAGAAACACCTCCCCAAAAAGCGGAATATGCTATGGTCATTCACGGTGGTGCAGGGACGATTCTTAAAAAGAACATGACCCCCGAAAAAGAAAAAGCCTACACCGACATCATGAATGCGGCACTAGATGCGGGCGAAAAAATATTGCAAGAAGGTGGTAGCAGTATGGATGCAGTAGTAGCGACCATCAAATTGATGGAAGATAGTCCACTTTTTAATGCGGGAAAAGGAGCAGTTTTCACCAATGAGGGCATCAATGAATTAGATGCTTCCATCATGGATGGAAAAACACTGAATGCAGGAGCAGTAGGTGGCGTACGCACAGTCCGCAATCCAATTACAGCAGCACGCGCAGTATTAGAAAATTCAGAACATGT
>CAYLPW010000385.1:0-2336 GCA_964385665.1 uncultured Saprospiraceae bacterium | reverse complement strand
GCCGCTAAATGAGGAGCAGGGAAGTTGAGGCTATCTTTTTCGTACGCCTTTTTATCTGCCAGTAGTAGTTGACTATTGATTTGGTATGCTTTTTCCAAATCGCCTAGCTGATTGTAATAGTCTCCAGCATAACTATAATAAATTCCAAACACCTCGCTATCTCTAGCTATATTTCGCTGTTGAGCAACTTGTAACGCAGTGTCTAAATAGTTGCTTGTTTGTGTATATTGACCAGCCAATTGTAAACAATGACCCGCATAAACATATGCCTGCATTTGGTCTTCCCACCGCTTTTCTGCTATGTAAATAGTTTGCAGTTGCTGATAGAGTGGCACACAATCTTTGTAATCGCCATTCTCATACAATTCGTCAATATGCGCATTGAGTTGCTCTTCGAGTGTTTGTTGAGCATGAACAACGTTACTAATCACTATAACTAATAAGCCACAGCAGCTCATTCTTAGCAGAAGTGCAATTCGTTGAGTAGATGAAATAAAAGAAGCCATTCCCAAATATAAGGAAATGACTTCTTTATGCTATACAGGATGCGAATTTCGCTATACCTTGATGATGCTTTTAATATAGATTTGCCCATCCACGAGGACTCGACAGTAGTACAAACCAGCTTCCAATGAAGAAATATTCATTGAATAAGATTGACTGCCTTCTTGCTGCCATTCATTGTTTAAGATCAACAATCGCCGTCGTCCTAGCAGGTCATACACCGCTATCGTTAAAGCTGATTGTTTAGTCAGATCAATGAACACCTCAACCGTTTCATAAGCTGGATTTGGACTGATGATAAATCGATCCAATGCTACACGAGCACCCTCGGTAATGTCGGTAGTAGAAGATACCATAATTGGACAAACGACTTCTTTATGCGCCCAAAAGTAAGCACTTTGTTCTACCTTAGTCTCCGCAGTCACATGAATAAAGCCATCATTATTGACAACAAATTCGGTACTGTCACCGCTACGTACCATGACACTATCGCGAGCTTCTATGCGTTTAGCACGATAAGTCAGAGCAGGTAGTTGTGTTTCTTCCTTCCCCACATCAGGCACTGGCGAACTGGAATGACGATCATACAAGATGAAGTCGTTGCAGCCAAAACAAAGGCTATCTGTTACCAATACAAATTCTTCATTGGTATTGCAGTCTTCGTAATTAATATCGATAGCGATTGCACTGATTTGTGATGGATCAATGGCATTAATGGGAAGATTTAGAGTGAAGACACCACTTTGACCAACAGCTAAGTCAAACTGTGTACTCCTGTTGTAAGTAAGTACTCCTGTGCCACCAGAAATAGGAACAGTTAGCTCCACTTCATTTTGATCGACACCAATAGTCGGTCGTAGATCCATTGTTCGATAAGGCGTTGTCGGGTCAGAAAGTCGGTAGATTCTAGCGGCTACTAGCTCGACGGTAGCTAAGCAAGTTGTGTTCGTAGGTCGCCAATTGTAGATTTCGGATTGGAGTGTATTGTTTTGCAATACGCCCATGTATCTACATCCACTTAATGAAACGACACGTTCTCCACTACTCCCACTTCCTTTTTTCTTGTCGGCGGTGGTGACTCGCCCACCTGGTCCTTCCATTATAACGTTAAAGATGGAACTTGCTTCTGTTCCAAAATCAGTTGGGTCTTCGACTACCTCTATGCGAAGTGTGCGGCGCGCATTGGGCGGTAATTCATTCAAACCTTGAAAAAATAAGAAAACGGAAGGCGTAGAGCCAGCGGAAATTGCTCCTGATTCATACAATACACTCGGACCAAAAGGATCTTCAAAATCCGTGAAATCACCATCGTCGTCGTAGTCGAAACTGACGCGCCAGTACACACTATCTACACCTTGCGGCAAATTGGAAACCGCTCGAAAAGGAACTTCAGGCGATAGCAAACCAATCACTTCTTCGGCAGTTTGCTGCTGAAGTTCTGGATCGGGCAAAAAGAGGAGATCGTCTATCAGGACACTATCTATGCGCAGCTCGCTTGCGTTTTGTGCGATCAGTGACTGACAAAGTAAAAAGCAACAAGCTCCCAAAACAAGTAATTTGTTCATTTTTTATTGAGTTTGGGTGATGAGAATTAGTGTTGTTGCTTCGCTTTCAATTGTTTGTTTTCAGCTGCCAATTGCGCGTTTTCGGCTGCTAGTTTTTTCAATCGCTTGTCCAATTCAATGACGTGTAGAAATAGCTCCTCAATTTTGACTTGTTGGTTGGCAGTCATGGCTGCTACTTCCAGCCCCTGTTCTTCTATCATTTCGGCGGATGGGGTATCGTGCAGATGACCATTCGCCTCAATGTAGGCTTCTACCTCTGGTAGTGAT
>CAYLPW010000384.1:0-2361 GCA_964385665.1 uncultured Saprospiraceae bacterium | reverse complement strand
AGAAAAGTCAGTTAAAAGTTCCTTTTCCACTCTTCATTCTACGGTCTTCCTCACGCATTTGGTTCTCCAAACTTCATTTTCCTACCGTTTCAAAAAGTGCTACTGGATGGTTTTGCGTAATCCTTCATCTTTGTCCCTGAACGGGAAAATCATTTGCTTTGTATAGTAAACATGTATATTTGATGCCTATACAGCAAAATGATGCCCTGATAACCGATTACACAAACACATTTAGAGTCAAGATTTATGAAATATTCCTTACTACTTTGTCTGCTGGCATGGGTGTTAACCCCTTTGATCCTTCAGGCGCAAGTCAGCTATACTGCCAATGATCGCGTCACGCCCTATACCGCTCCCTTTGGGTATGGAACGAATGTAGGCTGGTTTCCCAATTGGTCGCAAGAAGAGCTGGCAGATGTTACATTCGGCAATCCGTCTAAAGGAGTAGATGGGGTAGGGATTACGACGATGCGTCCTGCCTTATTTGAGCATTTCATGGAAGACTGGGGCTATGAATTTCGCGTACCTACCTTCGAGCATTACAAGAAACTAGGAGCAAAAGATAATGTCGTATTTGTCGGTTATCCATCGCAGAAGCACAGAGACCAAACCTACTATTGTGATGGGCAGCAGTCTGAACTGTTCCGCAATCTATACACGCCGATTTGGGATGATGGTGCGAATGGTACGCCTTACAATGATGATAACTTTTACGCAGCGTATCTATACAAGACAGTAACCACGTACAAAGAATATGTGAAGTTTTGGGAGATTTGGAATGAGCCAGATTATTCCTTTACCCCTAGTTCTATCGACGCGCCAGGAGTAGAAGGCAACTGGTGGGAGTACGATCCCAAACCTTGTGATTATGATATTCATGCGCCTGTGCAACATTACATTCGGATGTTGCGCATTAGTTGGGAGATCATTAAAACCATCGATCCAGAAGCATATGTTGCTATTGGCGGCATTGGATATCCTAGCTTTTTGGACGCTGTCTTGCGCAATACAGACAACCCAAATGGTGGAGAAGTCACACAGAACTATCCGTTGAAAGGTGGAGCTTACTTTGATGTATTGAGCTATCACACCTATCCACACATTGACAACAGCTTGCGCAGATGGAACAATGCTGTGGGTGGTTTTGTCTATTTTCGTCACACCGATGCAGCGGTAAAAGGTATGCTAAATCTGCGCGACCGCTTCGAAGAAGTATTGTATAGATATGGCTACAACGATGAGCAATTTCCCGAAAAGGAATGGATCATTACCGAGTCCAATGTACCTCGAAAGCCCTTGAATCGCGGATTTGGATCAGATGAGGTGCAGCGTAATTTTATCATCAAAGCACTCATTGAGTCACAAAAACACGACATCCATCAGTTCCATATTTTCACACTAGGCGACAAGATGGAATACGGTCAAGCTAAAGACATCTATGATGAATATCACATTATGGGATTATTCAAAAACATGTTTAGTGCCAAGTTAGGTAGCCAACAACCAAACGACATCGGCATCGCTTATAAAACAACTTCCGAGCTACTGTATGGCAAATATTTCGATCACGATGCGTTTGAGCGATTGGAATTGCCAGAAGGTATCAATGGAGGCGTATTCAAAGGAGATACAGGACAAGAGGTGTATGTGCTTTGGGCAGAAACGAAGACGGACAAATCAGAATCCTCCTTACGCGTCATGAACTTTAAGGATATGACAGGGATCACAAAACTCGTGAAGAAGAACTGGAACTTCTCGATCACAGGTGACTCGACTACAGTAGACGCACGCTATGTTTCCTTGACAGGCGAACCAGCGTTCTTTACAGAAGTAGGTGGCTCCAATGGTGGTGGTGGCGGAACAGGAGTAGATCCAAGAGATCCCACTTCTCCATACTCCGTAGAAATTTATCCAAATCCGTTTGCATTAGAGATTAATATTGCGTTCCGTTTAGTCACCAATGATCGTGTCCGTATGGAAATTGTCGATCACATTGGACGACCTGTACAAGTTCTAGTCGATGATGAAAACCTAACAGCAGGCAACTATACCTGGAGTTTAGATGGATCTATCTTCAAGCCAGGCATCTACTTTTTGAAGTATAGAACTCGAAATGTCAATCAACCAAAAAGGGTATTACTCATTCGGACGAAAGAGTAAATCGACTTGACGATCAATAGCATCAATAAAAGACGCGGCAGTTATTCCCCAACTGCTGCGTCTTTTTGTTTTCAAAACTCTGTAAATGAAAAAGAGGTCGTCGTAAAGTAAGAAGTCAAATAAACTCAACCAAGTTGCTTGAGTTTAGCAGCAACTACCCACTTGTGGCAAATCAAAGCTTGTTGCCGATTCAGGAACACA
>CAYLPW010000383.1:0-2367 GCA_964385665.1 uncultured Saprospiraceae bacterium | reverse complement strand
AAAAACGTATGATTTCCATCATACGCATCGGAAGACGCTTTTAATCCACAATCGCCTCCTCATAAAACGCCAACACTTCCTCATGCGTCATTTTTTGTACAGGGCGCACTACTCGAAAACCGACAAACGCCGCATCCGTATTCCACCACTTGCTTTTCGGAATCTGTGGGTCGCGCTGCTGCCAGCGTGGGGCAGAAGGAATACGTGCTGCACAGTGGCAATCTTCTGGATCTTCTTCAAAAGAACCGCCGCGTGTGGTGTGTGCATATTTTAAAGTGGGTTGATGCCAAGGATTGTCAGCATCTTTCTCTAACTGCTCGTGATAGTCCACTACATATTGATCGAGCGTCCATTCCGTGACATTACCAAGCATGTCGTAGAAGCCCCAGTCGTTCGGCTCTTTTTCCTTCGTTTTATGAAAGCTTTCATAGGCATTTTCGTAGTACCAAGCTACTTCTTCTAACTCATCTTCATCTGTTTCCATGTTATCGTTACCAGCTCGACACGCGTATTCCCACTCCGCTTCTGTGGGTAAACGATAGAAATGTCCAGTCTTCAGATACAACCATCGGCAATAGCGCAAAGCGGCTTGTTGCGTCATACTCACCGCAGGAAATCCACCGACTGTTCCCATACCGAAAGACATATCTTCGTAGGGTGGTGTTGGGCGAGTGACCGCATCTGCCTCGTAGTTGACTTGTTTTATCTTGGACTCATTATTGTCTTGCTGACGGTATTGAAAATGGGTGAATTGATCGTAGGTTACTTCTGTTTCGCCCATCCAAAAAGCGTCAATACTAACAGTTTGTGGTGTGCCTTCTGTCTTTTCATACCATTCGTGGGATTTGGGTAAGCCCATTTCAAAATTGCCAGCAGCGACGAAAATCATAGTAAATTCCGCATCAGTGCCAGGTACTTTTTCGGTATAGTTTTCCTGCGCCATTAACAGCAATGGAAAGCTTAAAAATAGAATTGAAATAAATGGACGTTTCATGCTTGTTTTGTTTTCGGAAAAAGGAAGAAATTGGCGTTCGTTTCTAGAATCATTTGACAAAAATACGTTTATCTCACACAACAAATAGCGGTTGTTAAGTAGTTTTAGAGTTGTGAATAAATGACCTCCAACTAAATGTAGAAGAAATGATAAAGAACTTGTTGCTAGCTGCTTTCTTGCTATTGCTGACTGTCCCAATGTCCGCTGCTTATCTGATGTTGCCGATGGACGAAGAACAAAGCGATCATTTGAAAGCGTACGGGATGACCTATTGGGTGCTTGAAAATAATATGGAAGCGTTTTGGTTACTCAACTATCGTGGAGGGAGTTTTGCTTTTCGCCACACACAATTGTTTGAAAAAGAATGCCTGACGCGTGGGATCAAATATGAAGTAATCGCCGATGCACAGTTTGCGAAAATTCAAGATGATATTTCCAATCCAGAAGTGAATATGGACGTCATCAAATTAGAAGTTGCTCCAAAAATAGCGGTCTATACGCCTGAGTTCAATGTACGTGGCGAACGCATTCAGCCGTGGGACGATGCCGTGACTTTGGTATTGACCTATGCGGAAATTCCTTACGAGACGATTTACGACACACAAGTATTACAAGATGAGCTGGTCAAATACGATTGGTTGCATTTGCACCACGAAGATTTTACAGGACAGTACGGACGCTTTTATCGTAACTTTCACACCCAACCTTGGTATCAGGAGAGTGTACAGAAAATGGAGGAATTAGCTACACTAAATGGCTTTAAAAAAGTATCACAACTGAAGTTAGCTGTCGTCAAGAAAATCAAAGAATACGTCATTGGAGGTGGTTTCATGTTTGCGATGTGTTCCGCAACAGATACCTATGATATTGCCTTGGCAGCAGAAGGTGTGGATATTTGCGCGGAAGTATACGACGGTGATGCTGCTGATCCAAATGCGCAATCCAAATTGGACTATTCCAAAACGTTTGCCTTCAAGGATTTTCAGTTGATGAAAGACCCCTACATTTACGAATATTCAACCATCGATCACGGACTAAATCGGCGTGTCAATCCAGAGCAAGACTACTTTACGCTTTTTGACTTTTCTGCAAAGTGGGATCCCATTCCTTCCATGCTGACGCAGTCGCACACGAAGACGGTGAAAGGCTTTATGGGACAAACCACCGCGTTCAAGAATAACCAGATCAAATCGAACGTCCTCATTATGGGGGAGAACAAACCAGCAAACGAAGCGCGTTATATTCACAGCCCAACAGGAGAAGGATTTTGGACATTTTATGGTGGACACGACCCAGAAGACTATCGCCACTATGTGGATGATCCAGAGACGGATTTGAGCCTACATCCGAAGTCGCCAGGCTATCGCTTGATT
>CAYLPW010000382.1:0-2402 GCA_964385665.1 uncultured Saprospiraceae bacterium | reverse complement strand
AATCAATTGGGGACTTATTTTTATGACTTGAATGGCAAATTGCAACACATCATCAACGACCAACACAGCTTACATGCGAGCGCGTACGCTGGCAGAGATGTCTTGCGAATCAATTATGAATTCGATGGCGGCGAAGATGGTGGTGAATTGGCGTGGCAAAACCGATTAGCCGCTTTGCGATGGAACTATCGAATCAATGCAAAAACCTTCTTGAACACCACGCTTTATGCCACTAATTATGAAGTAGACATCAGCCAATTTTATAAAACGGATTCCGTCGAAAATCGCAATAGCTATCTATCGAGCATTCAAGATTATGCGCTGCGAAGTGTATTGGATTGGATTCCAACACCAGAACATTATGTGCGACTAGGCGGCAGTTGGATACGACATACTTACCAACCAAGTGTGATTGCTTTTGAGGAAATGGATAGCCGTTTTAGCAGAGATACGCTACTGAATTCCAACAACGTTCGCGCCAACGAATACAATGTTTTCATAGAAGACGATTGGTCAATCAACGATCGGTGGAGTGCTAACGTTGGGCTACATGCTGCTGGGTTTGAAATTGAAGATTTCTCTTATTTTTCTTTACAACCGCGATTGAGTTTGCGCTATCAATGGACAACTGCTTCTGCCGTCAAAGCTTCTTTTGCACGCATGAGTCAGTTTGTTCATTTGCTATCAAGCGAAGCCATCGGGCTGCCTTCCGACCTTTGGGTGCCTGCTACAGCAGATCTGGTTCCGCAAGAAGCTTGGCAAGCTGCGTTTGGAGTCACAGGCGCATTTCGAGCGCAATATACCTGGAGCGTAGAAGGCTTTTACAAACAGATCAAAAATGTAGTTTCGTATCGAGAAGGAGCAACATTTGTGCCTGATGTTTACGAAGAAGCAAAGTGGACAGACCAAGTGGTGCAAGGAGACGGCGAAGTCTATGGAATGGAAGTATTGTTCAAAAAAGAATTGGGGAAGACGACAGGTTGGCTGGGCTATACATGGAGTTGGAATTGGCGGCAATTCGATGACATCAATGCAGGCGAACGGTATCCGTTTCGATTTGATCGTCGGCATGACTTGGCATTGGTTCTCAATCATCAGCAAAACGAACGCATCAGCTACTCCTTAGCTTGGATTTATGGTACTGGCAACGCCGTAACGATTCCAACTGCTCGCTATACTACCAGACCCAATGCAGGCACTAATTTTCCTAGATTCGTCGGTTCGCCCTTATATCCACCGCAGCAAACCGTCACGGGTGGCAAAAACAATTATCGAATGTCGGCGACCCATCGTTTGGACGCTAGTGTGAGTTTTTATAAGCGAAAAAAGCGATACGATCGTTGGTGGATTTTTGGTGTTTATAATGCGTACAGTCACGTCAATCCTTACTTCATTACAGAGTCTGAAAGTGTTCGAGTTGACGAAAATGGCAATACAAATTATGTGCCTGCGCTGAAAGAAATTGGACTATTGCCAATCATTCCATCTATTACCTACCGCTTTAAATTTTGACCATGAATCTCCTCCCATTTCTTCTATTGCTTCTAGTAGTTAGTGCTTGTGGCAATATTTTTGAAACAGATATTGATTTTGATGATATTCACGAACCGCAGTTGGCAGTTACGGCTCTTCTGGATGACCGAGATAGTGTCCACCAAATCTATGTGACAACCACCTTTTCGCCTACTGAATTTCTTACGACGGATACTTTAGACCAAGCAGAAGTACTCGTCAACATTGAAGATATACCTTATAGGTTTACTTACAATCCTTCGAGTGGCTATTACGAACATGAACCGACGTTGCCCTTTCAAGATGGTCAAAACTGGCAGTTGGAAGTGCGAGTAGATGGCTTTCCGGCTTTGACTGCACAGCAACAGTTACCTGATTTATGGACGAATATGCGAATAGATACTTTTGGCATCATGAGAGCAGAAAATGGCACATTGAGCAATCGACATCTGGTTAATTTTCAAGTGGAATTTAATGAGCCTGAAATGTCTGGTAACTACTATCTATTTACTGGCTTTAAGATGGGCATTGATAGCAGTCAATTCGTAGAAGGAGGCGATTCGATTCGCAGACCAACCAGTATTATCGTTTCGGATCGGGAAGAGTTGCACCGCTCTTTTGGTCGTGTTTATATAAATGACGATCAACAGAATGGGGAAGAATGGTCACTACAGCTATCTGCTTTTACTGCATTTGTCGATACTGTTCTTCAAGTTGATATATCTATGTACGCTATTACCGAAGAACGCTATTTTTATGATCTACAAAGCGACCGCTATCGCTTTTCTAGCAATGATCTATTCACTGAACCTGTGAGTACCTATACGAATATTGAACAGGGAGTGGGTATTTTTTCTGTGTCGAGGAGTGTGGAGGCTGTTGTGCGGTGA
>CAYLPW010000381.1:0-2428 GCA_964385665.1 uncultured Saprospiraceae bacterium | reverse complement strand
TCCATCGTTTCTCCTGTGACGTACTTTCTAGGTGCGCCTTCGCCATAACCGACAAATCCACAAGTCGTCCGAATCTCTACAACAATAGACTCCGAACGTCGCCGCTTTTTTAAGTTGTGGTCGATAGAGGTTTTGAATGGAATGTTGATTGGGTAGCCATCAACAGTTGCTATTCTTGTTTTCATTGGGTTTGAATTATAGTGTGTTCATGTATTTAGACAATAGATTTTAGATAGTAGACAATAGACTAATCCGTTGGTAGTCAATTATCTACCACTAAGTCTACTATCCTTTCGTTTGACTACCTAGTTTCTGTTGACATTACAAAGATGAGAAGAACGGAAAGACTCTGAAACCACATTTCAATGTGGCTATCTTCTACTCTGCATGGCTTAAAGTTGATTGTTGGACCAACAATTCACTTATATATCCAGAAACTTGGGAGTGGTTATCAGCTTGAAATAAAAAATGTCCGAAGTTTTTGAGCCTTCGGAACACAAAAAATATAACTTTTCGACCCGCCTGACTACAATTAGCTATTATAGTATAGTCGGGCAGGTTCTGTTCAGCCGTTTCTTGACCGAGTGGTTCATTTCAATCCCGATAGCTATCGGGACAAGAAAGGGATGAACACTTCATTCCGATAGCTATCGGAAGAAAGTTTATTTTTTGTCCACTGCTTAGTACATATATTTGATTAGAAGCCATTATTTAACCTCAGTTCTTGATAATCGCACCTTGCTTATCTTTAAATTTTCCTACAGCAATCATAATGAAGTCAATGAATGCCCAGATGCCTAAACCTCCTAGTGTTAAGAGTTGGATAACGCCTGTTCCGACTTTACCGACATAAAAGCGGTGTACACCTAGTACGCCTACAAAGAAGCAAAGCAATAGTACGGCTACGAAGTTCTTGTCACTTTTTCCAATTTGAGTTTCCATGTTTGTATTGTTTTTTATGTGAAAATGAGAATATGTAATTCACTCATATATCCCGAAACTCAGCAGTGGTTATCACCTTCCCAAAAAAAATGTCCGAAGCTTTTGAAACTTCGGACATCTAAATAGGAGCTTTCCCAACCCACTTACTTTATCGCCTTCGCCTGCTCATATAGATTTTTCAAAATACTCAGGTGCTTCTCCGTCAAATGTAGCCATGGCTTTTCTAAATGCTTCATAGCAGCAACTTAGTAGTAGTTCATTTGTGTAGCTCAATAATATTGGGCTGATGGCTCATTATTTGCTTCAATTTACAAATTTTGATAAAATCAAGTTATTTTGATTGAATAAATGAGTATTTTGTAACACAGTTAGTAAAACAAAAAGCCCATTCGATTGAATCGAATGAGCCGCTAAAAGAAGTGTGTTCCCGATCGGGATCGAGATAATTTTAAGGTGAAAAAGGCAAGAAAAGTCGCGAGGTGACTGCCAGTCGCCCCGTGACAGGCGTTTATTTCGTCAAGACCATCTGCTTGGTCTCCATCACCTGACCATCCAAAATCAAGGCGTAGCTATACGTGCCTGCACTCAGCAAGTTCGCTTGCAAGGTCACTTGTCCTTCGCCAGTCGCTTGGATCGGAATGCTTTTGATGACACGTCCATTTTGATCCATCACTTGAAGGCTGGCAGACTTCGTACCTTCTGGAATGAAATAGCGGATATTGGTGGCTTCGGTGAATGGGTTGGGCGCGTTTTGTTGTAGGGTAGCAGACGTCAAAGTCGTTGTTGTCGTGTTGATTTCATTCGTCGTTCCGCTTAACATTGCTTCGATTTTTGACAAGCGCTGTCTAAGTTCATTATTTTCTTCTTTCAATGCTTCAATTTCTGTTCGTTGTTCTTCCAATTCTATCAGCCTTTGGTCATTTTCTTTCACTCCAATCGTAACCAAACCCAACCAATCCGATAGGCTAACCCCTAGGCGTCTTTCTCCAATAACAGCTGCATTTTCATACATTTCAACTTGAAGTGCTTTGGGCAAACTTTGAGCAATTACACCAATATGCGGAGTAGATCGCTCACTGTTTTTCTCTGATTTGTACCAAAAAGAAGCAGATTCAATACTACGAATCTGTTTCATATAACTTTTGGCATCTTTTCTGCCGACATACTGAATATCTCTTTTTAGTCTTTTGTCACTACTAACAGTAAATGCACTAGCTTCAACTGGTCTAAAGAACAACCCATCAGGCGTAGTAACCAATAATGATCCATTATTATTTTCTCGTGCATATAATCCCACTCCACCATCAGGAAAATCAGAATATCTTATGGTAAATCCTCCTAATAGCCCTGCTAAAGCACCAGTAATGTCTACATCTACTACATTATTGCTATTGTTAATTGTAGTACCGACTGTACTAATATCCATGTTCCCATTTACGTCTAATTTCGCTTGCGGATTCGTCTCTCCAATCCCCAAATTTCCATT
>CAYLPW010000380.1:0-2443 GCA_964385665.1 uncultured Saprospiraceae bacterium | reverse complement strand
AAGCTCAAGCCAGTCGTTTGCATCGAGCGTATATTGAGGATGAAATGTTACGCTATCGTACCTATTTGGGGCGTGTCAAATCTTTAATCAAACAGTCTTTTTCCTTTGAGATCAATAACCAAGCAATCCCCGACTCTACGATCTACTTAGATTTCCATGTTCATCCCAATTTTGGCGAAAAGGGTTTCATCTGTACCTTTCCGATGCAGCATGCGCATATTGGAACGAATCGTTTAGTCTTGAAAAAGAAATTTTATTCAGACAGTAGAAAGGTGTATGTGGAAACACCTTATGGGATTCCTTTTATTTATACGGGAGGCGGTTTGGATTAGGAGTTCGTAACCGCCGAATTTATTCGGCAGGTTGAATGTGACAACATAGATAAGATAGGTGTGACTGAAGTCACACCCTTTTGTTATAATTGGATTATTTGATATGTATTTCATAACAACAGCGTATGATTTCAATCATACGAACTGATAATCGTTTACAGGTTGAACCCTTACCATCCACAACTTGAACCAACCGAATAAATTCGGTGGTTACGAAAAGTTGCGCATCTCCTCCGCAAAATGCTCGTACACCGCCAAATCATCAGGCGTTGCCGTGCCCCAATAGGCATTTTTCCCTTGTGTCAACCGAAAATAATCAGCAATGATGTCGCCTTGCTGCTCGTAATTAAACTCCCAAAAATGTTTACCTGCTCTTTTTGCTGTTTTCAGCGCCTCTAATCCACCATAATTGTAACCTGCTGAAGTTCGCTGCGCCCACAACGCCCGAGGTATATATTTTGCTCCAAAATGCTGGTATTGCCAAACATGAATGAGTTCGTGAATCAGCAACTCATCACTCATTTTTCCCCAACTATTGATAATATTGAAACTGACGTAACACAGGTGATACTGTTTTGGTCCCCACTTTGCGCGCTCGTCAATACGCACCACAGCTAGATCAATCGAATCGCCATATACAAATCGCGCTAACCAACATTCGTGGACATTAAGTGGACGATGTGATTTTATACGTTGTGCACTCCATTCATAGAAACGAGGAAAGTATAGCTGTTCCAATAAGTGAGTACTCACTTCAAAAAGTTGCCAGCCGATACCTAATTGCTTACTCATTTTTCTCCCAATTCCACCGCCCGATGTAGTGCCGCTTCTGCACCTGCCACAATATCTTCATGCACCAATCGCTCGCGATACGCTTTCATGGCGGCTTCGGTTGTCCCGCCACGCGAAGAGACTTTCTGAATCCATTCCTCACACGAAAAATCGCTTTTGCTATAGAGTTCAACGGCTCCGCGAAAGGTTTGTCCGACTAATAGTTCAGCTTCAGCAGCAGAAAAACCCATTTTCTCGGCGGCGGTCATCATCGCATCCATGAAGTACCAAACGTACGCAGGTCCACTTCCCGAGATGGCGGTGGTTGAATCAATCGCACTTTCTTTCTCCACGTACAACGTTTTTCCAGTCGTACTTAATAGATTTTGCACCATCACCAGCTCAATACGCGTCACTTCTTCGGAAGCCGTAAATGCCGTCATACCCATCCCAATCTGCGCTGGCAAATTAGGCATAGCACGGATCACTTTTGTCGCGCCCAATGCTTCTTGAATCGTTTCCATTTTGACGCCAGCCATGATGGACAAGAATACTTGTTGGGGATCAACAATCGGCTTCAACCGCTCGAATAACACGCCTGAATCCTGTGGTTTTACTGCCAAAATGACAATATCTGCATCATGCAAGCAACCTTCTGGTTCAGCATATACCGTTCCGATATTCTTTGTCGCCAATACCTTCGCTTTCTCTGGCGACTTCTCCAAAATCATCATCTTTTCTGGCGTCGTAATCTGCGAACGCAAAAAACTCTGGGCATAGGTCATCCCCATATTTCCACCACCAATGACTAAAATTTGCATATGCTATT
Source organism: uncultured Saprospiraceae bacterium (assembly GCA_964385665.1). Classification (GTDB taxonomy): domain Bacteria; phylum Bacteroidota; class Bacteroidia; order Chitinophagales; family Saprospiraceae; genus JAAUTG01. The sequence goes on along the minus strand of CAYLPW010000380.1, from coordinate 511 downwards.
TTTAAAACGACAGATGCAAGGCACTTTGAAAGTGCCTTGCATCTCACGCTATTGTATTTATATCAAAATTCTGTAGCTATTGTTAAGACAGATCATTCAGCAGTCGATCCATATCCTCATCTGTGTACTCTTTCTCCTCCCAAACTTCATTAGCTAATTGAATAGACTTCTTTGCATAGAAATGTGCTAAAGTAGTTTTTAAGTCGCGCATATCTTCAGTAGATAAATCAGTAGCATAGAGCTTTAGTAGCTCTAATTGAACGTTAGAAAGAGGTAACTGTAGTTGAGTCATAAGTCATCTAAGTTTATACCTATAAATTCAACAACAATTTCACTGGATCTTCAATCAAATTCTTCACTTTCACCAAGAACGTCACTGCTGAACTTCCATCAATGACACGGTGATCGTAAGACAACGCCACATACATCATCGGACGAATTTCTACTTTGCCATCGACAGCTACTGGACGCTGCTGAATGGTGTGCATTCCTAAGATAGCAGACTGCGGTT
>CAYLPW010000379.1:0-2486 GCA_964385665.1 uncultured Saprospiraceae bacterium | reverse complement strand
CACGTTCTTGTTGCAATTGTAGTTTAGTGCGGACGAAAATCCCTTTAAACACTTCCTGCACCTTTTGATCGACAGGCGAGTGGTCTTGTACGCGTATTTCACACAGTTGAAACTTAATACTTCCGATTTCCCCAGAAATAAAGTCCTCACCTTCGTAGTAATTCGCTCTTGTTTTGAAGATGCGACTTGCTAAAAATTCTTGTTTTGGCAAAAACTTTTTCGCGCTGTATTTGAACTCACTGTAATTCAATTGGTCGTCCAAAAAATCCAACAATAACCTCACCACACGAGGCTTAAAGGTCTTCCGAAAATTATAGGATTTAACGATTAACCAAGAAAAGTAAGCAATCAACGGAATCAACCCAATCAAGGTCAGAATAAAGACACTAAAATACAACTCAATCCCCGTCAATCCAATCACCAAAATAATCGACAGCCCAAACAAGCGAATAATTCGCTTCCGCTCCAACTCTGTCCGCAGCAGTTCTGGATAAATCGTATGATTATAATAAATTCTAAATTCGTCTAATCGCCTCATGTGGACGCACTGAAAGTTGATGTGCTGGCAAGATAGCGGATAAATCCAACAACAAAAAAAGCCGTGCTTCCCAGCACAGCTTTTCTTTAGCAATGATTATAATCCACGTGTTATGATTCTTCCAGTTCCAGGGGGAGTATATTTTTATAGCAAACAGGTAGATATTAGACCAATTCAAAAACTATCACATTATCCTGCATAACGCGCTGAACCTGTCTAATATCTAACGTCTATTGTCTAAAATCTTTACTTCGTTACTTTTTTACTTCAAATTTCTGATTCACCACTTGTCCATCTGCCGTATGCGCTCTCAAAATATAGAAACCATTCGTCCAGTTCGCCACATTCAACTGATAAACATTCATTTCCTCCAAAACGCGCTGTCCAGTCACCGTAAACACTTCGACTCGCTCCACATTCTCACTGATGTTTAAGATTTCTGCTGTTGGATTTGGATAAACGCTGATTAAGCCGTCTGCTAGTTCAGGACTCGCCGTAGTTTCTTCTACTTTATTTGGATCAATTTTGAAGATGAACTCGTCTGAGCCTAAATCAACGCGTGTGCCTGAGCTGGTGATGCCTGTAGCGGTTAGGTACATTTTTCCTTCTAAGTCTTCGTCACCCAAACGCCACCCATCAATGTCCATAATAGTAACGCCAATAGTTCTTGCAACTTGACCATGCCCACTTGCAAACGCTAAATTGGTACGAGTACTAGCCGCAGCGATACGACCACTAACTACTTCTTTAGATAAAGACAGATTAGCTGAACTATAGCTAAACCAACTATCTTGATCAAATTCTACTTTCACTGTGCCTTCTCTCAAAAAGGATGTAGAATAGTTAACATCAACCTCAATACCATATAAGTCAGTAGTTGGGAAGTACTCATTTCCCATAATAATTGGAATCTCCAAGATTGCCCCAGGACCATATACAGGAATTGTATCAGGTTTGCCGTAATAAATAGGCATTGGGTTAGGTGCAGGTAATCCAGCAGCAGTAATAGTATGTTTACGCCCAAAGTTAGCAGTAATTGCCGTTGTGTCAGCAGCATTTACTAGACCATTTCCATCCGTATCACTATGCTTTAGATCAACCTGTGTATATCTTGAACTTGCCCAATCACTAGCAGCAGAACCATACCACGCATCGCGGGTACGAGATCGAGTCGCACCAGTTTTACCAATCGCGTAGCCTAAAGTCAATAAGTCTTGCATATCGACCACACCATCGTTATTGGTATCGCCTTCCCAAACACAGTCTGCTAATACACATTTCTCTTCTTCGGGAATAGTAATATCTAGAATGTCTACTCGAATTTTAATAGAGCGACAATTCGCATTCGGAGACACACAATATTGTACTTCAAATTCATCCTGTCCAGTCACTTGCTGTGCAGGCGTATACAGTAGAACTTTCTCTCCTACCACACGCTGACCATAAACATCTTGATCAATCGTCTGGAAAAAAGCGACTTGCCCTAAATCACCTTGAGAAACCACTTCAAAAGAATGATAGTCAACAGGCACAGCATATTGAATCGCTAACGGACTATTTTTTGCAACGCTTAGTTCAACAGTTGAAGCAGCAGGCGCAAAGTCATTGACATAGACATAAACAGTAGCTTGTTCTACACTTCCATCGTTCAAAGTCACTTGATATCGAAAACGATCTACAGAATATGGATTATTCACCATCGTTTGAAATCCAGCGTTTGGCTTGTAGGTCACAACACCAGTACTCGACTCTGCTAATGTACCGAATTGCGGTTGTTGTAAAATAACAACGCTTGCAAAATTAGCTGCGTCAACATCATTCTCTAAGAAATCAATCTCAACGAATGTTCCCACAGGTGTATAGGCATAATCATCTATCGCAAACAAACTTGTTGCTTCTGCATCTATGATTTGCACATTAATCGTCTTGGTGACCCCTCCATTCACAA
>CAYLPW010000378.1:0-2544 GCA_964385665.1 uncultured Saprospiraceae bacterium | reverse complement strand
ACTTTTGTAGGTGTTGGCTTCATTTTTTCTTCAACTACCACTGGTTCAGCCGCTTGCCATTCTTTCGGCAAAAACAAGAATAAATAACCCAACAAGGCAATCAAAATCAAGGCAGAACAAATCAACGAGATGATCTTCCCATTCGAGTAGCTGGATGGCTCGAATATAAATTCTACCTGATGCTCTCCTGCCGGAATGCGCAAGGCACGTAGCAAATAATTAGCACGCAGATAAGGCACTTGTTCTCCGTCGATGTAAGCATTCCAACCCTTGTCTGGTCCATACCAAATTTCGGAGAAAACGGCTAGTTGATCGCTGCTCGTATTCGTATTGTACACCAAATGATCGGGGCGATAGCGTTCTGCGACGAAGTTGATGTCGCCTGTTCCATTGGGGTCGAAGCCAGCTATGTTTTCCTGAAATTCTTGATGCACGATGGCGGTCGTTCTAGGATTGAAATTCGCTAAACCATCAATTTCTTCATTCGCTGTAGCAACTGTACGAATCGTATCAATGAACCACGCATTGCCGAGCGCACCAGGATTTTGCTGGATTTGCGGTTGATTGTTTTGACCGTTGACAATAAAATACTTGGTATTGAACATGTCCAATACACTTTGATTGAAACTGCTACTCAGATGTCGATCTATCACGTCTTGAATACGCTGTAATTTCGCAGGATGGTAGCCACCGACGGTATTGTGAAAGTAGGAAGCAGATGCACTATTATAAGGATTTGCCGTGACGTCCATAACCCGATAGGTGCCTCGATTCGGCTCTGACGACATAATTTGCTGATCGACAGGACGTGGTTGAAAAGCGGTATTGTAGTTGTTGCGTGTCACAAAGTCATCCTTGCTAATGTATCGCTGATCGACTTGCCATAAATCCACAAGCGTCAACAGACCAATGCCAGCGGCCACCCAAACAAATTTCATTTTCCCTTTCAAATACGCCCAAAGCAAACCTGCACCCAACAGGACAAACAGTAAGGAACGTAAGGCATCACTTCGCATTTCGCTCACCCGATCCGCTTGTACAGCGTTGATGTCGTAGCCACTTTGGGTCAATCGAGCATCGCCTGGTGCAGCAAAATCAAACATACCTGGTCCTACGAAAGCAAAAAATAACGCAATAGCAGAAGTAATTCCCAAACTGATGTATAAGGGTCGAATTAAGCGTTCTTTATCCTCACTTCGATAGGCAGTGACCAGTGCCAACATCGACAAAATAGGCACTAAAGCAGCCGCCACACTTAGTACCGAGTTGGGCGTTCTGAATTTATTGAAAAGGGGCAAATACTCGAAAAAGAAGCGGTTTATGCCTTCCATATTCATACCCATGGACAACACGAAAGTGAGCAGTACACCTAACCCTAACCACCATTTTACCGCACCTTTTACATAGAATAAGCCTAGAATAAATAGGAAAACCATGATCGCGCCGAAATAAGGCGAACCACTTGTGAACGGTAACGCGCCCCAGTACAAAGGCACTGATACTCCGTCTCCTAGCTGCGCTCCTTTTCGTCGTAAATCTTTGTACGTTTCAGAATCACTTCCTAACATTTCACCAGAAGAGCTACCCACTACACGCGGAATGAAAGTGGAAAACAAATCCAACGTTCCATTACTCCAGTTCATCGCGTATTCCCAGTCCAAACCTTCTACTTCGCTACTGCTCGTCGCTACTGCGGTTGCATTTTCTTGCTCTAAAATAGGGGTGCCCCGCATGGTCGATTTGGAGTATTCGTAAGTGGTCAATAAGTTGCTTGCCGAAGAACCAATACCGATCAAACCAGCGACTAATAAGACACCCACTGCTTTCCCAAACTCCACTAATTCTCCTTTTCGAGCATCAATAATGAACTGTGCGATACCAAATACAACCAAGGTCAAGAAGAAGTAGTAACTCATCTGAACGTGATTGGAAAAGATATTCAGTCCGACGCCAAGTGCGAAAAGCAAGCCGCCCAGCAACAGCTTTCGATTGAAGGCATTAATGACACCTGCGGCAATGAGCGGAATAAAGGCGATAGTTTGAATTTTGGTGAGGTGACCAGCTTCATAGAGGACAAAATTATTGGTAGTCAATCCAAAAGCAACTGCACCTACCATGCCGATCCACGGATTGACATTGAGACTCATCATGAGGATATAAAAACAGATCATACTAGTCAAAAACAGCCCAATGGGGTCGCGGAAACCAAAATGGAAGGCTTTATTGACGTACTGCAAGAGATTGCCTGCTTGAACGGTCGTGATTTGATAGGTCGGCATACCACCAAACATGGCATTTGTCCAAAGGATAGGTTCACCCAACTGCTTGGCTAGTGTTCGGTGTTCCTCTGCCATCCCTCTATTTTGCACAATATCGCCTTGTCGAAGGACTTTACCTTGTAGTTGTGGCGCGAAGTAAGCAATGCTAATAACTAAAAAGGTAGCGACCGCGATGATATGAGGAAGAATTCGTTTCAACATAGTTTTCTATGAATATGGATAATAAGTGATGAATGATAGTTCACCCGTCTAATGTCTAATGTCT
>CAYLPW010000377.1:0-2592 GCA_964385665.1 uncultured Saprospiraceae bacterium | reverse complement strand
CCTCTATCTCCTCCGTCAAATGACCACGCAAAAACTGATGCAACAGATGAGTCAAAGTACGCTGCATCTGATCTGGCGGAATCAAGCCAGTTTCCGTCAAAGAATGCATCGGTGTCCAGTAGCCCAAATCTCCAAAATTGGCGTGTCCACTTTGGCGAATGAAACCTTCGTAGAACGGACCTTGAGCAGCTTGCTCGAAGATGAAGAAATTGGGGGTAAAAAACTCGTCGTAGTTGCGGTCGGCGTAGAGGACGAGGAAAGGCGTGGTGAAGGTGGTGTCAATGAGTTGTCCCCACTGTGCGCCATCCAAATTGACGCCAGCTTGCAGTCGATCATCGAAGGCACAAGCTTGAGCAGCGGCTGCGCCTCCAAACGAGTGACCAATGACAGCAAGTTGCTCCAAATTGAGTTGTTGATACAGCGGATGATCTGGTAGTTGCTGAAAACGGAAGAGTTCATCGATAACAAACGAAATATCGGCTGTCCAGCGATTGACGCTTTCTTCGTAAGGAAGTAGATCCATCAGTTCGCGCATCAGTTGCAGTTGTTCCGTTTCGTCTTCACTGGCTTTGAAAGCTGCTTCTAATTCATTGTAGCGATCAAAATCCATCTTGGCGTTGGCTTCCTCAAAGTAGTTGGGTAAGGGGCGATATTGTTCCTTTTCCCAAATCACCAACGGTGCTTCATACGTATGCTGAATACCAACAACAATGAAGCCTTCGCTTACCAAACTTTCTACGATAGAGGTGTAGAGTTCGGCATTCCAAAGGTAGCCGTGCGAGAGCAAAACGACGGGAAACGCTTCCTTCAAAAAGGGCGCATCGACATAGGTATGCGTTTTGACTAAGGGCAAATGCGAAAAGACAAAGCCTGGAATTCCTTTTTCTTGACCAAAAGTAGTGGCGAGTCCATCCGCTAAATAACGTTCGGTGCGCCCGTTTTCCGCAGTTGTTGGATACCAGACTTTCAATGTCAGTCGTCGCTTGTCGTCCAGTTCAGGCGTGATGTCCTCTGTTCTAGTGTCGTCTTCTAAAAAGAAAAGCTGTGCGCCTACTGCATAATCGCCACTAGGTGTCGGCAGTTTGAAAACAGGTAGTAGCGTCCCTAAAGTAGCACTCAATAGAAGCAGGAAACCCATCGCTATGGTCAGCCAGATTCGGCTACGGCGCGTAAACTGGGCGTACAAAGGAACGAGCAAAACAGCTATGTACAATGGCACGAGTTGCCAACGCGGCTGTTCGATGATGACGTGCAAAGCGGCTAGAATAAGTACTCCCATTAACCACGCACTATTCAACTTTTTTTGCTCGGAAAAACTATAAACGAAAGGGGCGGCAGCCGTAGCTAACAGGAGAAGAAGTTCAAATAGACGCATCTGCTGGGTTGCTTAGTTGGTAACATTTCAGCTAGAGGAACTATACAAATTCAAAACACACAGGCACATAGAACACATAGTTCATTGACTTACAGTGTTTTGCGAATTTAGTACACATATATTTTTCGGCTAAAGCCAAAAATTGTATAGCTCGTAGATTTTAGATATATCAATCATAAACACAGATGCAAGAAGATTTGGTTTAGGTGGTTGATGGATTAAACCAATCATTAGATATTATGGAAGCATCGGATGACTTCTATTATCCGATGCTTCCTTAAGACTATGCCATTGCCGCTCGCTTATCGTAAGCTTGCCCTTTCTGGTTTTGCTGTCCCAATGTCCAGTGATCGGTCGCGCAGGTGTCTAGCCAACAATGTCCAGCTCTTCTAAAAATGCGCACGTTCAGTCCAAATTGGCGATAGAAGGCGCGTTCTAGTGCGCCAACTCTGAGTTGCTCGTCGACGGACAAAGAAGTGGACACTTGCCGACCACATAGTTCTCCAATTGTTTTGCTCGTATCCCGATACGGACGATTAGGCGCAGAACCTTCGCCTATGGCTTGCTCGGTGTCATAAAATTCGATTTTTAGATACGGAAAAGTCTGTTGAAATGCCTGCTGCACTTCCTGAATACTTTTGTTGTTGGTAACAATCATTGGACTTCGTTTTACAATAAAATAATCGGTTAACCACTACAGCTGGTAGCAGTTGGATAGTTTTTGTGTGACTTGTTGGAAACGTAAAATGTGGATGTGTAGCTGGGTTTGGGTAGTGGATTATAGCTGAATATAAATTTATATATGTATAAGCTACTATACGTTTTAGTAACATAGTTTAGTGTGCTGTTTTCCTCAAATTCAGACAAAGCTGCTCTGATTGGAACGATTTTAACATAGCTACCAGATGAGGACGCTGCTCAATAATTGACCACTCTCTTCAGTGTTCTCATTATTTCCCACTATTTTGCCGCTTCAAACGATCACGAAACGATATGAACCAACTCACACCAGCTATCATTCTGACACTCGTCGGTGGCTACTTTTTGCTGCTCATTCTCATTTCTTATTTTACGAGTCGAAAGGCAGATAGTAGCGATTTTTTCGTAGGTGGTCGACAGTCGCCTTGGTTTGTGGTCGCCTTTGGGATGATTGGTGCTTCTTTGTCGGGCGTAACGTTTATTTCCGTGCCTGGTGCAGTAGGCGCGACCCCTGAATT
>CAYLPW010000376.1:0-2595 GCA_964385665.1 uncultured Saprospiraceae bacterium | reverse complement strand
GGGTCGTTTGATAGTTCGCGTAGTTTTCACCCAAACGAGGCATCAACATATTGTAGGAATCATTGCCACCTGCTAGTAGGATGCAAACGAGAGCCTTGTAATCTTCTTGGACACCTACGGTAGGCACAGCTAGGGCATTCAAGAGTTTTAGGTTGGCGACGGAAGAGAGTAGGGCAGTCGAACCTAGTGCCGCACAACTGGCTTCTCCAAAGAATCGGCGTCTGGATATTTTTTTCATTCTTTTGTTTAGATATGAGATGGTGAGAGATGAGATGTGAGACTTTTTCAGCGGTTAACCGCAATTCATCTTATTAGCTAACATCATTAAGTCGCCTATTTCAAGATTAGATAATCAGGTGCGACCATGACTAAGAAAATCGCCATGTAGAGGCGTTGTTCTACTTCGTCTTGTGGTATTTCTTTGATGGCATCAGAGATGACTATTTTTGCTGTTTCGCTAAGTTGACCGTGTGCTAGTAGTAAGTTCAGGCGTTCCAGTAGTTCAGCTACTTTGTTGTCTTGTAACAAGAGTTCTTCATCTGTCAAATCCAATGATACTTCATCCGCATCTGTATTCGACCAGGGGTAGACGCGCCCTCGTTCGAAAGGATCTTCTTCAAACGTCCATTCGTGGATTTCATTTGCATAACCGATGGTACTCAACGAGTTGGTGATCTGAAACTCTGGCGCGAATAAATCCATATCTGCAATTCCTCCAATCGGCTGATAATCAGGCTGGAAGAAATTGAACACACTTGGCGAACTCAATGGACGCTGCTCTGTATGTTCTTTGAAGTCATTCATGGGATTGTGATAGCGACCACTTTCGCTGGCTGCGTTGAAGGCTTTGACGAACTGTGTATATCGAACGATGGGTTCGCGCAACATACCTGCGGTCACGTCTTCGATAAAGGCACAATCACGTGCTTCTTGATCCATCAAAATGGCACGAACGACCGCTTTCATATCTCCACGCACACCACTTCCATTGTCGTTAAACTTAGCAGCTACTCGAGCGATGTATGCTGGTGTAGGATTGGATTTCACTAGTCGCTGAATCAGGCGACGCGCCATGAATGGACCAACATTCGGATGATTAAACAAATTGTCGATGGCATCGCTGACATCGGACATACCATCTACTGGATTTCGGTTAGGGACAAATTCGTCGTTCAATAAGAATTTTGCGCCTGGCTCGTGATATTTATTGAACATCTGCATGGGTAGCGTATAGCTACTATCTGCCAACGCGCCTCGGTTAAAAATTTCACCATCACCCCAAGAAAGTCCTGTAAATACTTTAGCAAATTCACCGATATCACCATTGTTGTAAGTGGAAATGGGATTGCCTTGGTTGTCTAGCTGTTGTGTGCCATCTAGGTTCAATTCGTATAGCCCAATAGAAAACAGTTGCATAACTTCTCGCGCATAGTTTTCGTCGGGGAAGCGATTATTTTCTCTATCGGTTTTGGAATTGCGCAGATGTGTTAAATAGATACCCATACAAGGATGTAGCGACACCTCGTACAGCAAATCTCTATAGTTGCCTAAGGCATGCTTTAACAATAGATCGTAGTAACTGGCGAGTCCTAATGGTTCGTTTCGCAAGTCTGGTACATCAGATACTACCATAATTTCACTCAGTGCCAATGCCACTCGATTGCGCACCACATCGGGTGAGGTCATCGTGTACTGCCACCAAGCAAATCGCCAATAGTCCTGACGTGGTGATAGGTCTTCTATGCTTTCGCCATTAGCTAATAAAGAATCCCGATAAATATCGGTCAGTTCGTAGACATAGTCTTTTAAAGAAAGTCCGATTGGCTGTGCGAGTTGATTGTCCAACCAAGCTTCAAACCCTTGATCGGCTACCATTTCAATGGTTTCGTAGTCAGCTCCTAAGGAGGCTTGCGCTAAGAAACGGGAACTGGCACTCAGGTTAGGGGATAATCCTTGATCGGTAATAGTCGCCTCATCTTTTCCCACACCAGTATTGCTGCTACTGGTCACTTCCACATCTTGGTAGTTGCTACCACCAATGACTGTTTGTGCGGATAAAACGTAATAAGAAAATAGACTTACTAAGGTAAGTAACTGCTTCATACAGAATGTGTTATAGTGTTAGGCAATGACTATAAAATCATGTCAATTCTATCTCGTCCAATTGATGAGAAATAGAACTACATGTTCTTGTTATGAGTTCAATCTGTAAAGCAACTGAGAAATGTAAATGTAGCCGTGCGTATTAGTAAGGAAGTATTTTCTTACTAAATTTTACTGTTATGGTGAGTTTAAGTACACTGAGGAGTGTCTGGCATTGCAAATATATAAAAATTTTTAATGTATTTGTTTACAAGGAAGTTTTTTAACATTTTTGAACAATAGCTAAGAGGGAGGCATACCTTTTTTTGAGATTCGTGAAACTAGGTCGTCGTAGGAAACGACAACCTAGTAAGAGGACTGGGGCTTAGGAAAATAATAACCCTACCCAGCTGATGGATTCTTTTTCCCTTTCGCTGTGTTAAATTTTTTAAACGTAGCTAGTGCTATGTTGAAAAAATTTGCCTTGCCAAAGAAAAAAACAACCTCATCATT
>CAYLPW010000375.1:0-2620 GCA_964385665.1 uncultured Saprospiraceae bacterium | reverse complement strand
ACGTATTTCTATTTTCTGGCTCTGTGTTGGACAATATTACCTTACGCAATGAGCACATCTCGCGGGAAGAGGTAGAAGCTGCCGCTCGTATGATTGGGGCACATGAATTTATTGAAAAGCTACCGAATAGCTACGACTATCAAGTGATGGAACGTGGCGCTACGCTTTCTATGGGGCAGCGTCAATTGATCTCCTTCGTCCGAGCACTGGTTTTCGATCCTGATATTTTGATCTTAGATGAAGCGACTTCTTCTATTGATCCTGAGTCAGAAGCCATCATTCAACACGCTATCGAAACCTTGATTACTAAACGCACCTCTATCATCGTAGCTCACCGTTTGTCTACCATTCGCCATGCAGATAAAATATTGGTTTTGGATAAAGGGGAACTAAAAGAATTCGGTACGCATGAAGAATTGTTGCGACTGGAGGATGGATATTATCAGAAATTGTATAATATGCAGTTTTTGGAAGCAGCTTAGAAGGAAGTGGGAGAGTTTCGAGAGGTGGGAGAGTTTTGAGAGGTGGGAGAGTTTTGAGAGTAGTAAGGGAGACATGGTTTTTTGGACACTCCCAAACGTAATCATAACCAAAGTGCGTGAATGTATTCGCGCGTCGCTGAAAAACTTATTCCAATTCTACCGTTTTTCCCTTCCGAAAGCTTTCGGAATAGTCGATCTAGCACCTAACCTACTATGCAATGAAAATACGAGCGGAACAATTCCACTACCCTCTACTGGAACGTACTCTTTCGCCAGAAAACTATTTCAAACAAGTCAAAGAGCAGTATCCGCTATTTAAGTCGGAAGGGCTGCTAGCAGCTGTGGCGCGTCCCAGTGTTTTCGTTTATCAAATTGAAACCCAGCACGGAAAAGTTTACAATGGCATTGCGACCACTGTTGCTATGCAAGAATATGCTGATGGCAACATTAAAGGACATGAAGCCACGTTGACAGCTAAGGAGTTGCAACAGCTAGAATTGTTAGAACAACGACAGGCACAAGTCAAGCCTGTTCTCCTCACCTATCCGAAAGTATCAACAATTGAGCAGTGGATTGTAGCGATTCAAGAAAGTCACCAGCTATTTTTAGAATTGGAGTATAATCATCAAACACATCGGCTTTGGCGCGTGGACGGAACAGATGCAATTCGTGCTATTGAGCAATTGTTTGAGCAAGAGGTGTCAACCGTTTATATTGCAGATGGGCATCATCGTACTGCTGTGATGTCTCGTTGGGATGCAAAAAAACCAGAAGATGCGTACCTGTACGCTACCCTGTTTTCTTCCGATCAAATAGAGATTTTGCCATTCAACAGAGCGGTCGAAGGCGTGGCAAAACGAAGTTTTGATGAGTTTTTTAAAGAGTTGGATGGTTTGTGTGATATTCGCAAAATTGGGAAGCCTTTCTTACATCCACCTAAACACTGCCTCCAGATGTACGTCCGCAATCAATGGTATGCCCTTATCTGGCGACCCGAAATCTTAGCTACTTGTATACATCCTATTGAGCAGCTAGACCCTTATCTACTCGATCAGCGTATTCTGAAAACAGTGATGAATATTGCGGATATACGAGAGAGCAATAAAGTAAAATACATCGGTGGACTACAAGACAGTGTGCGACGCATCAAAAATTTTGTGGACAAAGATGAAGAACGCATTGGTTTCTATGTGCCTGCTGTTCGTATTGATGACTTTTTGCAAGTAGTTGATGCTGGCGCACTGTTACCCCCTAAGTCGACATTTTTTGAACCACGTATGTTGAATGGATTGTTGGTGCAAGAATTAGCTGGGAACTGATTTTTCTACTTTTCTGTTAATACTCATCAAAACGATCTAATGAGTCACTTCCCAACTTTGGAAACAGAACGTTTGAGATTGAGTGCTTTAAAAGCTACGGATATTTCAACCATCGTTCAGTTAGCCAATAATGTCAACATAGCTAGATACACCCGAAATCTACCGTACCCCTATTTTGAGAAGGATGCTATCTTTTGGCTCAACTTAGCCCATCAAGGTATCCAAGGCGGCAGCAAATTAGTAGTAGCTATTCGTGATAAAGCAAGCGATGAATTCATGGGTGGAACGGGTTTGCATATTAATGAACGACACCATCGAGCGGAATTGGGCTACTGGATCGGTGAACCCTTTTGGGGCAAAGGCTATGTGACAGAAGCTGCGAAGGCAATGATTGACTACGCTTTTGACAAGCTAAATTTGAATCGCGTTCAGGCGCACCATATGAAGGAAAACGTCGGTTCGGGGCGTGTCATGCAGAAAGCTGGACTGCTATATGAAGGAGAAATGGTAGAACATGAATTCAAATCTGGAGTTTATCATACGCTGGTGGCATATGGAATTACAAAGCGACAGTATAGGCAGCACCACAAATAGGATTGGTAAGCGTGAGACGATTGCTAAGCCTATCGTTAACGAATTACGTTATTTATACGAAGTAGCTGTCAGACTGAACATTTAGTTTTGATGCAAGACGGATACTCTATTTCAGCGTTTTAATAAATTACGAATTACGGAGTTCAGTAGAAAGTTAAATCAGCGTGCGTTAAGTAACGGGCAAATAATAAGGTTTCGATATGAGGCGACGTTATTTTGTTAGCT
>CAYLPW010000374.1:0-2635 GCA_964385665.1 uncultured Saprospiraceae bacterium | reverse complement strand
TCTCACATCTCACATCTCACATCTCACATCTCTCACTCCTCCGTATCCATCAAAAAAGCCACTGGTTCGTAAGTCTCAAAATGGCTCATCAAATTCTTAACAATAGCTGCCAAAGGCAAGGCAATAATAGCTCCTCCAGCTCCCCAAATCAAACTCAACGCCATCACCGTCAGAATAGAAAACAAAGGATTCAAGTTAATATTATCTCCTAAAATCCAAGGCGTTAATAAATAATTTTCAGCTAACTGCGCCACAGTAATTATCGCAAAAATAATGAGAATATCCGTCATGCTGCTGCCTGTGGCTAAAGCAATAAGTGCTGCCAAAAACGCTCCAATAAAGTTGCCAATAAACGGAATGAAACCCAACAAGGCGGTCAATACGGCGAGTAGAATCGCATATTGAATACCCAACAACATAAAACCGACCCAATACAAAACTGCCAAAATACCCATAACCAACAGTTTGCCAGTCAAGTATTTTTGAACAACCTGCGTCGTTTCTCCTATACTTTTTTTAGCTTTTCGTCGTCTGTCATAAATACGGAATATAAAGTCTTTAATCCGCGTTTTTGCTCCTAGAAAGAAGATGGCATACACCAACGCCAACATAAAATCAATGAGTGCGCCTGCTGTTGTTCCAACGAATGTCTTTGCTTGCTTCTCCCAGTTGTCAACGGACTGTCCAGCGTATTCTTCCTGCTGATTAAGCGATAACCCAAACTGATTTTTAATGAACGTTTGTGCTTGTTCCTGTTTCTCCACGAACTCCTTTTTAATTTGATCGGACTGCTCACTCAATTGCTGAATCTGCCAACCCAATGCACTAAATAAAATGACAACAAATAGTAAAATCACAGATACGCTAATCATTGCCGATAACCACTTATTTAGTCCCCATGAACGCAATTTATTATCAATCGGATTGACAAGCAGTGCAAAGACGACTCCATAGGCAATAGGAATCAAAAACCCTTTCCCAAAGTACAAGATAACAGTAGTGGCAATAAGCAACAGCATAACCAATAAAGGGCGAATTAAAGCATTCAGATCACTATTCATAGTCAGAAGTTTTAGTTGTTTGTTGTCGGTAAAACTAGCTGATTACTAAGGTGTTCGGTAACGCAACGGTCTATTCTCTACCTTTAATTTTTGTAAGTTTTTCAATCTTGTATAAAAAAGGAGAACCATCGTTAAACCTTATTTATACTTTTTTGTATAAATTCGTGTACTATTTAGACTCAATCTAAGAAAAGACAATAAAAAAGACGATACAGCATGAGTGATACAATGCAGGAAGTATTAGACCAACATACGCAGAGCGATTATAAATATGGCTTTACGAGTGACATCGAAATGGAAACTTTGCCAAAAGGATTGAATGAGGACATCGTTCGGGGGATTTCGGCGAAGAAGAATGAGCCGGAATTTATGACGGAGTGGCGTTTGGCAGCTTTCCGAAAGTGGCAGGAAATGGAAGAGCCACAATGGGCAAAAGTGAAGTATGCAGCCATTGATTATCAAGATATTATCTACTATGCAGCTCCGAAGAAGAAGCCTACTTTGAATAGTTTGGATGAAGCTGATCCAGAATTGATCCGCACGTTTGAGAAGTTGGGCATTCCCTTAAATGAGCAAAAAATGTTGGCAGGTGTCGTGGCTGTAGATGCAGTATTGGATAGTGTATCTGTCAAAACAACCTATCGGGAAAAGCTGGCTGAAATAGGCATTATCTTTTGCTCGTTCAGCGAAGCGGTGCAAGATCATCCTGAGTTGATTAAGAAGTATTTGGGAAGTGTCGTACCGACGACGGATAACTATTTCGCTGCTTTAAATTCGGCAGTCTTTTCGGATGGTTCGTTTGTTTATATTCCAAAAGGCGTTCGTTGTCCGATGGAATTATCGACCTATTTCCGCATCAATATGGCGAATACTGGTCAGTTCGAGCGCACCTTAATTGTAGCAGAAGAAGGCAGTTATGTGAGTTACTTAGAAGGTTGTACCGCTCCGATGCGTGATGAAAATCAGTTGCATGCTGCTGTGGTTGAAATTATTGCTTTGGATGATGCTGAAGTCAAATACTCTACCGTACAGAACTGGTATCCTGGCGACAAAGAAGGAAAAGGGGGGATTTACAACTTCGTGACGAAGCGTGGTTTGTGTGCTGGTCGCAACTCTAAAATTTCTTGGACACAAGTGGAGACAGGTTCTGCAATTACGTGGAAGTATCCAAGTTGTATATTGAAAGGCGACAACTCCGTCGGTGAGTTCTACTCTGTAGCTGTCACGAATAACTTTCAGGAAGCGGACACTGGCACGAAGATGATTCATTTGGGCAAAAATACCCGCTCGACGATCATCTCAAAAGGGATTTCGGCTGGACGAAGCAATAACTCGTATCGCGGTTTGGTGAAGATTGGGAAGAAAGCACAAAACGCGCATAATTTCTCGCAGTGCGACTCTTTATTGATGGGCGACCGTTGTGGGGCGCATACGTTCCCGTACCTAGAAATTGAGAACAACTCGGCGAAAGTGGAGCATGAAGCGACGACTTCTAAGATTGGCGAAGATCAGTTGTTCTATTTGCAGCAACGCGGATTGAGCGAGGAAGATTCCATCAATATGATCGTGAATGG
>CAYLPW010000373.1:0-2667 GCA_964385665.1 uncultured Saprospiraceae bacterium | reverse complement strand
GGTGGTGGTAACTTGTTGGAGCTAACAGGCTACTTAGTGGATACGTCTGGCTACATTGAATTTCCAGTACTAGGACAACTAGGCATAGGTAACAAAACAACTATTGAAGCGCAAGCTTACATCAAAGAACAACTGCTGCCTTATATCAAAAGACCGATTGTCAATGTCCGATTTCTGAACTTTCGAGTCAACATTCTAGGGGAAGTAGGTGCGCCAGGTATTTTTACAACTACGAACGAGCGACTTACTATTTTCGAGGCACTGACCCAAGCAGGCGGAGTGACTGCTTTTGGCAATGCTTCCAATATTCTGATTGTCCGAGAGCAAAATGGCGAACGTTCGTATGGACGCATCAACCTCAAGTCGCGAGAGGTCTTCAACTCTCCTTACTATTATCTGAAACAAAATGATTTGCTGTATGTCGAGCCATTGGAGACGAAAATTGCACAGGTGAGTGATCCAGCACAGCGGGTATTTCCTTGGGTCTCGTTGGGTATTTCGACCATTACTTTTTTGATTGCGGTGTTGAATTGATACTTCCAGTGGGAGAGTTATTTGCTTTATCGAACTAGGAGTAGCTGCCCTATCTCTTGTCGTTGTCTACCTTGATCGGTGGAATAGTTAAGCTTCCAAACGTACAAACCTTTTTCTAGATTTTCATTGTGAAACTGACCATTCCAAGACTTCTCCACTAGGTAACTCTCAAACACCAACTGTCCCCATCGACTGAAAATCTGTAGCCGATAGTCCAGGACATTTTCTACTTGACTGAAAGACAACTGGAATAAGTCATTGACGCCATCTCCATTTGGCGAAAAGATAGTAGGCGCGTAAAGCTGAGGAACACAAGACGACTGTTCAATAGTGAGTACAATTTGAAATATACCGCAGTCAGCTATTCCGTTTATCATATACTCTCCTGCTTGTGCTACTAAACGTTCTGCTCCATAGAATCCATCTGCCCACTCAAATTCAGCATTCTCTAGAAAGGTATCCTTGAATAGGTCTTTAAGATTAACCCACATCTCTTCGCGTTCACAAAAGTTTAGTGTTCGTTCCCATTGTTGAGGTACGTCTTCCAGCAGTAAGTCGTCCAGATGAAAATAGAAAGACCGAAAGACACCGCTATTCGCTTGTGCAGCACAAGGCGGTAGCTCTCCGAACGTACCAAGTGGCATCGAAATTGCTAAAAATTGCTCTCCACCTTCCGCTTGAAAACAGCCAGAAATAATTGTCCAATTACGATCTGCCGTTCGACTTTGTATCGTTTCATTCGATAAGGTAGCCGCTAATCGGGCAGCAGTGGAACTCGTACCATTCGAGAAGTTATTTTCGACTACAATACTGTCCTTTGACAGATAAATCGCTAGGTGCTTGTCAGGTCGTAGATTGCAGAAAGAGGTCTGTTCATCAAAACCTTGGTAACCGCCTCGATTGCGAACGGCTAACTTCAATAGATACGTGCGTCCAGCTACCAGAGGTGTGGTGAGTTTAGTGCCAATTCCTTCGGATACATATGTGCCGTTGGAATTCCATCGACTGCTTAATCCTACGAAACGCTCCCCTGCTGCCGCTTTCCATTGCGTGTCCCAAAAGAAAGAACCATTCTCATCGTAGAGACAGTTATCCGAGAATACATCTGGCGAAGCATCCAAACGATACCAGTGGGCAAGTTGGTCGAATGCTTTATCTGGGTCGTTGCAGCCGTTGGTACTAAATTGCTCAAAACTGCCGTCTATCAGTAAAGGTTGTGCGGTCAAAATGGTAGTTATGAAGCAGCAAGTCAAGTACACAATGATAAGAAAACGGACAATAGGCTCAACCATAAGTATTTAGCTATCAGTGAATTAGTCTATCGTCTAACATCTATCGTCTATATACTTAATAGCCATTTCACAGTCTGAGGGCTTGTTGTCCAATAGTTTCACTTGCAGTGCGTAACTGGATAAAATATGTGCCTCGCGCCAGATAGCTAGGTGGTACCCACTGCCAGATGCCACTACTGACTGCCGTTTCTGTTTTCGTCAATTGCTGCACCCAACGCCCCTGCTCGTCATAGATATGTAGTTCTACGACTTCTGGGTTTTCGAGTCGATAGTCCATCCAGAGTTCATTAGAAAAAACAGTTGGAAAGACTGTCAAGGAGGCTTTGGATGAAGAAGCGATCGTTTTGGACTGTTCTTCTATGATGGTTAGTTGTTGATTGGCTTTGACTTGTTCTAAGGTCTGCGTTTTACCACCTAGCCATTTGACCGTCACTTTATCTACCACTGTCGCGTCTCCTAAACCAAAATGCGCAATCGTGCTATTTTGAGACAAATGACTAGAGCCACCGTCTATTTCTCGAATCAATAACTGCCCGTCAACTTCCACTTCTACCCGCGCGCCAATTCCGTTTTTATCTTGTTGTATGCCTTCCAGTTCTACTTGTAGCCAATTGCCATCAGATGCGTCATTTCTATACAATAAGCAACGCGCTTCTTCCAAACCAGATATCGGATCGCGTGGAATTTGATTGACGACAAATAAGTCCAAATCGCCGTCCTTGTCATAGTCAAACACCACCGAACCACGCCCGATTCGATAGTCGCGTACGCCTAAAACTGCACTTTCTTCTTCAAAAAAGCCTCGGTCTGCATCGTAGACAAATAAGAAATTAGGATTAGG
>CAYLPW010000372.1:0-2674 GCA_964385665.1 uncultured Saprospiraceae bacterium | reverse complement strand
CATCATCATTTAATTTGATACCTGCTGCTACTGCGGAAGCTAACTGTTCCGCTTCTTCTGGAGTTACACCAGGCACGTCAATATCTATCATGTTCTAGATTGTTTTCTAACTGTAAAGTTATTCATTATACGAATAAGAATCAATTATCTTGTTTATTACCTGGTGGACGAGGTAGTCGAAACGAGCGCACAAGATTTTCGGGCAGCATTGGGTAGTGATATATTTTTCGCTTTTCCTCTTTCGCACATTCTCCTAAAGAGCCGCTGTACTGAGGAACAAATGTCAGCTTCATTCTACTTAAATAAGTATATGCATATCTCCTTTCCATTGTCGTATAGCCATACTTCCAGACTTCACCTTTTTTGAGAAAGATACTTTTATCTATCCCACAGTTATAACATTCATAGTATCCATCTTCTTCGGCGATCAATGCGTACTGCACAGCCTCATCCAAACCCTCCAGCTCCTTATCCAGCTTCGCCTGCCGCTCAGGACTCAGTTCATAGCTACCATCTCCTCTTTCGATGATGTACTCATGAAACGTACCCGCCATCGCGACAAGCAGCAGTAGCCAAAGTAGCCCTGATGGCAATTGGCGACCACGAATGGTCTTTTGAGCGTTACTTTTCCGTCTTTTCGTTGTAGTTGTGTTGGGTTTCATTTGTCTATTATTCGCTTTTGGGCGACGAATGTAATAAATCTTAATTATTTGACAATTGCAAAAGCTTGACTGTCAATAGATAAAGAACCTACTACTGAGTACACGCTACTCCTCGTTTGATCGTTTCCTTGGTAGAAACCTTTATCATTTAAAAAGCATTTTAGCTGTCTACGTGAACCCTTTTCCCACTCACACCTTACTTATCAAACAAACACTTGACTATTCAATTTTACAAAAGATATGCTCATTTCCGCCATCGCCGCTATGTCCAACAACCGTGTCATTGGGAAGGATCAAGACTTGCCGTGGCACATGCCTGGCGACTTGAAGTTCTTCAAACGCACGACGCTACACCATCACGTCCTCATGGGACGAGGTACGTTTGAACCAACGAAAAAGCCACTACCTTTGCGCACCAATATCATCTTGACGCGCGATCCGTACTACATCGCTTCGGGTGTGATCATCGCGCATAGTATCGAAGAAGGCTTGCGGGTTGCGGAAGCGAATGGCGAAACAGAAGCGTTCATCTGTGGCGGTGGGAAAATTTATGAGCAGTCGATTCCGCTTTGGGACAAGCTATATTTGACCGTCATTGATACGGAAATTGAAAATGGCGATGCCTTTTTCCCAGAGTTTGACGAAAGCCAATTTGACATTACCTCTAAAAAAGAATTTGAAGCCGATGACAAAAATCCACACAACTACACCATCTATGTCTACGAACGTAAACAGTAGTACCGCGCCCCGTTGGATGTTCTATGTCCTTTGGTTTGCTGGCATTTATAATATACTGTGGGGGAGTTCCGTCATTTTCTTTCCGAATCTATTCTTTGATTTGGTCGGTATGGAACGTCCGAGCTACATCATGATCTGGCAATGTGTCGGCATGATTGTGGGAGTGTATGGCGTCGGCTATATTTTGGCGGCGTACAATCCGCTTGTCCACTACCCTATTGTCGTGGTGGGTCTGTTGGGCAAGATTTTTGGACCGATTGGGTTTGCGTTTTACTTGTTTCAAGGAGCATTTCCAATCGCATTTGGGTTGACGATTATTTTTAATGATTTAATTTGGTGGCTGCCGTTCGGTGCTATCTTGTTGGCGGCTTATCGAGCTCAGAATGTAAAATAATTAAATTTGTCCCGAAAGCTTTCGGGAGTTCGGCTTTAGCTGAAAGCAGATATGTACGATACGTAGATGATTTCAGTTAAAGCCGAACACTCAAGAATGTAGATTTATTATTGAACTCAGACCATATATTTTCGCATTCTTTCGTAGCGACCACCCCTCAAAAAGAATTGATCTGATGCAACAGCGACTATTTTTACTTCTTTTCCCAGTCATTTTCCTCTTCCTGCAATGTCAATCTGATCCAACGCCGGAACGACATATTTTCTACCTGCATGGTCGTATCATCGAACAGCAAGGTATCGACGCAGAGCACGAAGTATACGGCAAATACGAATTTCGAGAAATCATTGACTCCTTAAAGACGACTGGCGCGACCGTCCACGCCACCGTTCGCCCAGCAGATGTCAATTTTCATGAATTCTGTGCACAAACCGTAGCAGAAATCGAGCAGTTGATTCAGTCTGGTATCCCACCACAATACATCAGCGTCATCGGTGCGTCCAAAGGAGGCGTGATGGCGATGTACATTTCTCATTTGAGTCAGCAGCCCATCAACTATGTGTTGTTAGGGGCAAACAATAAAGTGATTGAGCGAGAAAATGATTGGGAATTGCACGGTCGTGTGTTGGGCGTTACAGAACAAACGGATCATTTAGCGAACCGACACTATAAAGTTTGGGAAACCATGTCTCCGTATTTAGTGAAACTGAAAGAAGTCAATTTGAATACTGGTTTAGGGCATGGCTTTTTGTATCGACCCATAGACGAGTGGTGGCAACCCACTAAAGAATGGATCATGCAGCCACAACCCACAACCCATAAATAATATGAAAATAGGTATCGTAGGTGCAGGAATAGCTGGGTTAGCTAGTTCGATCAG
>CAYLPW010000371.1:0-2695 GCA_964385665.1 uncultured Saprospiraceae bacterium | reverse complement strand
TTCGACTGTGTTTGGGCGCATCGCTCTTGGGGCAATCCGAGAGATGAAGACTATCCGTGGGCATTTTTTGTTTATGGCGAAAAAGGCGTGTTGAAAGGGAGTGTGCATAAATATGAGTTTATTCCAAACGGGGAGAAGAAAGCCACCATGAGCGGCAACGCCTTGTACGAGCGAGAACTATTTCCAGAGGACGTAAGCGAAAAGGGTATAGAACTCCATGTAGCGGCAGCGACGCGTCGGCACTTTCTAAATCTTTTGGAAGCGATAGAAACAAAGACGAAGCCAGTGGCAGATGTGATGAACGGACACATTTCGACGGCTAGTTGTATTCTCGCAAATTTAGCGATGAAAACTGGCGAGTCGGTTAATTACGATTCTAGTAAACAAAAGGTAGTTGATAATAGAGTCGCCAATAAGCAGTTGAAAACGGACTATCGGAAGCCTTGGAAGCATCCAGCTTAGACATAAAACCTTCCTTGTTAAGTTCCAAAAATATGTGAGACGCACAGATTGCACTGGATTAGGGCAAACGCATCAAAAATAGGTAATGTAGAGCATGTGTTTGGAGCAAGTATGGAACACGTCTTATTTGGCGGGGGGCTAGGAGCCGCCACTGTTTGAGGGACGAGTTTGGCGGGTCTAGCGTTTTTGCTTACTTTTTGGGCAATGCAAAAAGTAAGAAGTCCGTCAGTTTGGCACAGCATGTAAGCTTAATGTGTCCAAAAGCATACGTCCATCGCGATTTAT
Source organism: uncultured Saprospiraceae bacterium (assembly GCA_964385665.1). Lineage (GTDB taxonomy): Bacteria > Bacteroidota > Bacteroidia > Chitinophagales > Saprospiraceae > JAAUTG01. The sequence goes on along the minus strand of CAYLPW010000371.1, from coordinate 1,948 downwards.
GCATTTGATGCGTTTGCCCTAGCACTGGATAGTCAGTTGTCGAAAATTGTATATTCTTGCATTAGACTTGTCACGAAGTTGCTGACGATAGCGAGGCGCAGCAAATTTGGTTTTGAATAAGGCAAATCCGAAAGCTTTTGGATTAATGCCAGTCAGCATAAAAAGTGCCTATCGTAGACAGTCAAGATGCTGCGCTACAGGTCTATTACATACACATTCAATCATCAGCATACCATATGAATTACTATCACACCTTTCTTACACTATTTTTTGGCTGTGCTTTTTCACTTACACAAGCACAACAAGAGTATAGCCATCTAGAAAACGTATACGAACGCTGGCGCGCTTTCGAGACACCGCCCATGAAAAATGGCGCACCAGATTATACTGCTGAAACTTTTGACGCTAGATGGTCAACTTTTCAGAAGCTACAAGCCGAATTGAAAACAATGAAGATAGATGACTGGACGGTCGCCCAACAGATTGATTGGCACATCGTCTGGGCAGAAATGAACGGCTATGACTTTAATTATCGTGTACTAAAACCTTGGGCACGCGATCCAGCTTTTTACAAATCATTTTGGACATATCGAAGTGATGTACCAGCACATGAAGGACCCACACACCATGCTACTACCGAAATCTGGACATATGAGTTTCCACTGAGCAAAATAGAGCGATTGCGCTTACTGAATGAGTTGAGGGTCATTCCTTCACTGAATGAACAAGCACAACAAAATTTAGTCGGGAATGCGCGTGAACTTTGGATTGCGGGTATTCGACCCATTGAGCAACAGCGTGAGGATCTAAAACAATTGTTACAGCGAGAAGGTGTTCAAAAAGACAGACCATTGGTTGTTGCTATTCAGCAGGCCGTTTCATCTACTGACAAACTGGTCAAATGGCTAACAAAAGAAGCAAAAACGAAGACTGGTGCTTCTGGTATTGGCAAGGAAAACTATACTTGGTATCTGCAAAATGTACATCTTGTTCCCTTGACCTGGGAAGACGAGGTCATGATATTGAAACGAGAACTAGCACGTGCTTGGTCGGCACTGAAGCTCGAAGAACATCGCAATCGGAATTTGCCAGAATTGATGGCTGCGAATTCACCTGAGGCTTACAATGAATTAGCTGAACAAGCAGCGCGTAGCTTAATAGACTTTTTAAAGGAAGAAAATATTGTTACAGTAAAAGATTACTTTGAGCCTGCACTTCGAGAGCATTTAGGAAGCTTCATTCCAGAAGAGACGCGCAACTTTTTTTGGATCACAGCACATTATGATCCACGTCCTTTGTACTCACATTTCTATCATTGGTTCGAGTTGGCGAGAATGGACACTGAACCAAATCCTAGCCAAATTAGAAGTACTCCCCTACTCTACAATATCTTCGATTCTAGAAATGAAGGCATGGCAACTGCTGTTGAGGAAATGTTTATGCAAGCAGGTTTGTACGACGATAATCCACGTGTGAAGGAGATGGTCTACATTATGATTGCACAGCGAGCAGCACGTGGTTTGGGTTCTTTGTATGCTCACGCCAATGAAATGACAATGGAGGAAGCTGGTAGCATTCATTCGGAGTATACGCCGCGTGGCTGGATGAAAACTGAGAAAGATCTATTGATTTTTGAGCAGCATCTATATTTGCGACAACCAGGTTATGGTACGAGTTACATTACGGGAAAGTATCTCGTCGAAAACACGATGGCAGAGTATGCTCGACAGCAGGAACTGAAGGGACTACCGTTTGAGTTGAAGGACTTTTTTGATCGCCTAAATTCAATTGGGAACATTCCAATTTCTTTGGGTCAGTGGGAGCTAACAGGGATGGACGAAGCAGTGCGAAATATTGTGAAAGGCAAGTAGCTCAACCTTGTAGCTTATTCCCTTCCTTAGTCTGAGAGCTATATATTTTTGATGTTAATCAAGAAATTTAATTCTAC
>CAYLPW010000370.1:0-2703 GCA_964385665.1 uncultured Saprospiraceae bacterium | reverse complement strand
GCATCCCATACCTTCGATATTCCCTATTCGTCGGTTCACTATTCGATATTCCCTACTTTCCCACACGCACCTTCATCCCCATCTTAATATCTACTCCTTGATCGTTTTTGATACGTGCCACCTCTCGTCCCTTCGATGGGGAAGAAAAAGAAGTAGAAATAACTAAGAACTGAGCCGTTCGGATGCGCTCGAATTGTTCGGCATTTAGTTCCACCAATACTTCGGACGCACTTGTAGCACTTACATTTCCAACATTATCCGTTTCCGCAGCAGGAATGATCGTCACTGATTCGGTCGATAGAGAATCTAACAGTTGCTCTTTATTATCTAAAAAGTACAATTGCAAACTCGTCTCCAACGGAATACTGCTTGCCGTTATAACTTTGAACTCCACACTTTGTATATTTTCATAGTCTGTTAAATTGATGCCAGTCGTATCATTGATGGTGAAGCCTCGAATATTTCCTTCCAGCGGAAATTCTGCGTCAATGCTGTACGCGAAGTAGCTATCGTCGGTCAAAAAACCTTTGGCGTCAGCATTGGGATTAGTGACAACATCCAAATCGTAAACGACTGCTGTGGGTCCTGCGCTGATGACCTGTGCGACATTGGAATTTTCGGGTGTAAATTCAAATCGGGTCTGCTTAACCGTTCCAATTTCTGCAAAGGTCGGGTAGTTAAACTCAAAACCTTGGTCAATCAACGTACTTTGTAAGGGCAGCACCTGATCGTCGACCGTCAAAATTTCAAAGCGCTCTGCCATCGCCACTGCTGGAAATCCAAAGGCGTTATCAATATTCAAGATCACTTTCGGATTGCTAAAAAAGACGTTTCCACCCACCCAATTGTCGTAATAATCAATCGACAAAGTATCCTGTGGACTTTCAAAAGCTTGTGCACCCAACGCGCCTTCGGCATACGAATAGTCAAACTCTTTGGGCAACATGAAAAAGTTACTTAACCCAACTTGATCGCCGGCAACTGTCACTGCTTCGTAGCTTACGAAAAAACTATCGTTGCGCGGACTCAATACCGTATTGGTCATATCGAAGGCTTGCAATTCCAAGTTCTCAAACGCGCCAACTTGATGTGTCTGCTGCAAGGGCATTCCATTTCGCTGAATTTCAGGAATCGTCACGGTTACCTCGACACTATTGGAGTTGCCATTGAAAAAGGTGTATTCCAATCGACCAGCTTTAAAACGGACTTCGTCGATGTCTAAACTGGAATTGGCGACGGAAAAGCCGCTTGGATTGGTTACAATAGGAATGATTGGAGGCAGCACAGCATTGATTTGGTCGAAGATTTCTCGGCTATCGCGTACGGTGGTGTCACCGCTATAAAAAAAGCGCAATAGTCCGTCATCATCCACCAGAATGGCGGCTTGCTCGTCGAAGTCATCAATCAATCGGCGCATCTCGATTCGGCTATCTAGTAGCGGCAAGGCATATTCGGCATCGACTTCCAGATCTGGTATATTTTGTAAAGTATCCAAGTCATTGCAACTCCAGCCAAGTAATACACTGCTTATTAAGTACAAGTAATAACGCATAATCAGTTTGTTTGCGAAGTATGAATGTATGTGAGTAACTGGAGAATGAATACTGGAAAGGAACGGGAACAGAACGCAAAGGTAAGGCTATTTATTCTCACAAAAAATGCTCACCCGATTGATAGTCGAATGAGCATTTTTATTATGCTATGTATCATATAGCTTCGACGTTCAGTTCAAGCTTTACCAAAGTAAGCGACCCTTCTAGCCATACGCAACTTTAGCAAAGCAGCACATCTTAAGCTTCAAAAACTAATAAAGATTTTCTGACCTACACTTACTTCATGTACAATGTGCTGATCGATAAGAAGATTAACGAACTGTCTCACTACTCACATCTCACAATCTCACAATCTCACAATCTCACAATCTCATATCTTTAATACCTCATATCCTCCACGTACACATCTGGATAGTCCTTCTCATTGAATTGAAAAGTGGCATCTGCCAGTGTTACATTGGGCTTCAAATCATCCACACGCAAGATGTAGCGCGAACCATCTTTACTGAACGCTTCGATCTGTACAATCTCACGCGTATCTTTTTCAATGGACACCCGCATTTTAGAATAATCGACGTTCGTTTTTAGCGGCTTGAATTCAATTTGCTCCACCCATCGATTGCCAATTTTGGTGCGATTCGTCAACGCATACACAAAGTCTTTTTGCTCATAGATACGCAGCAAATCTTTCGGCGACAGCATCCCTTCTGGCATTTCTTGCGCGTCCATGATTTGGACTTCATTCATGCCTTTTAGGTACAACCACATTGTTTTGCCATCGAAAAAGACCAGCTGATCTTTCATCTCCAGCTTGTAATTCTCTCCTTTTTGATAAAGCGTTCCTTTCTGCACTTCTTCCGCCATTTCTGGTATCTGAATAATCAAGGAAAAATCCATACCGACCGTGCTAAAAGCATCGTATTTCGCTTGTACTTTTTTGAGTAAAGCCGTCGCCTCTGGATCGGAATCTGCTGCACTGGATAAGGTATTCTTTTGAGCGGTCAAGTTCATGCTGAATAGGGTCAAGCAGCATAGGAAAAGTAGTTCTCTCATATTTTCGCGTTTATTTTATTTGTGTGGTTGATACACCCTATAAACGCTCAAGCTTATCCAATAGTCAACTTCAATGCGTTAAAATTGTGCTAATCTT
>CAYLPW010000369.1:0-2745 GCA_964385665.1 uncultured Saprospiraceae bacterium | reverse complement strand
ATGTCGTTGGCAGCCTGATAGCTTCCATCAGGGATATTGCCAGTGCCATCTAGCAAGTCGGCATCCGTTAGATCGGTCGGGCAGTTGGAAACCGAGCAGGATGTATTTGCCAGGCCAGGCGTACCTAATTCATTGGGTGTGCAGTCAGTGGTGGCTAGACACCAGTTATTAGGGTCATCGTTTTCTATATCATCGTTAGTACCGTCTAATAGATCAGCATTGAAGTTCAGTGCTTCCCCTTCGACAATGGAAAATCCTACAGAAAAATCTACTTCATCAATCAACGTTCCGTCGCAAAATAGACTGAGTACATCGCCTGAATTGCGTAGCCCGAACGTATTGATGGTGTAATCAGCTACGGAAGCTCCACAACCTGTGTTGCCATTCAAGGCAATCACTGCATATCCGCCGGCAGCAACCGTAATGGGCGTTGCGTTGCTGATTAGTTCTTGATTGCTGTCGTCTGCGACTGTTATGCCGACTAGATCAATTGATCCGGCGGTGTTGTTGTAGATTTCAAACCATTCATCTTGACCACTCGCTTCGTCGACCATGATTTCTGTGATAATGAGATCGCCAGCGTTCAGTCCACTACAAGGTTCGAGTTGGAAGCCAGGTGTTCCAGAAGAAGCAACTACAAACTGTCCATTGCTATCAAATTTTTGAGAGAAGCCATCTCCGTCTGCGCCATCATCATCTGTGTATGCTAATGTACTGACTACTGCATCACTTCCATCCCGTAGCTCCAGCGTATAGGGACCGTTGCCATTAGCAATAGCGTTGTCTACGCCACCTGCGGTGTTCACTCCGTCATCTGTCGCATCAAAATCAGGAACGAAAACGCCACCACAACTACTGTTGCCATTGCAATCGTTGAACCCATCCGCCTCGCCGTCATCGCCAAGTGCTACTGTAATACAAGTTCCTGCGGCTAACATTGTTCCACTAGGAAATTCAAAAAATTCGCTGGTTTGGTAAGCAATATCCCACAGAGAGAGGTCAACAGTTGTCGCTCCATCATTACAGATTTCTATCCATTCATCGTCGAGACCTGGCGAATTGTAAAGTACCTCGGAGATATAAACTTGTGCGTTAACTGAACAATAGAAACTGCTGAGTAGAAGTGACAAAAAGGTCAATTTACAGAATTGCATAGTAAAAGGTATTGTAAGGTGAAGGAATCGGTTCGAGCAACTCCATTCTTTCACTCCATTTCCATTGCCCTCCTGTTGGTCGCTTTGTTCAAAGTTAGTCTGTTTTGTAGAGTACTCCAATTGACAACTGTTAAGTAAGATACATTTAATTTTTAGTTAATAGGATGCGTGAACGGCTTGTCCCAAAAGGATGAGTACTTAGCTCCTGATGGGCTTTGGGATGAGCATCTTTTTCATCTGCGCTCAACTCCGCTGTTCGGATTTGTCGTACCAGTTCAATGGCGGGTAAATTCTCAGCAATCCCATACCCTTCCCCTATCATAATCTTTTTGTAGCTTTCTGTATGTAGATTAGTAAATCCTGTCGTGAAATCAATAGCATCTCCATCAATACGCAAACTTCGCTCCACAGTCGTATCGGTAGCATCTAGATGTTCGCTGTTGATACTCAAAAACCACCTGATGTTGGCTCGCTCTAGCTGTAAGTAACCTGCTGCACTATCGTGGGTGTAACGATGCACTTGTTGTTCTTTTACGACTCCAAATATCCACAGCAGCATGTCGAAAAAGTGAATGCCGATATTTGCGACTATTCCTCCCGACCGACTTTCATCTCCTTTCCAACTGGCATAGTACCATTTTCCTCTAGCAGTAATATAGGTCAGGTCGATGTCGTAACTTTTATTGGGTTCGTTTTGCACCTTTTCTTTTAGTTCCTGAATAGCAGGATGCAACCGTAGTTGTAATATCGTAAAGACGTTCTGTCCGTTATCCTGTTGCTGCAAGGCTTTGGCGTTCCAGGGATTGATGACCAACGGTTTCTCACAAATCACTTTTGCCCCTATTCGCAATCCAAATCGGATGTGTGCATCGTGCAGGTAGTTGGGGGAGCAGATGCTCAGGTAGTCGATGTGTGTGCCTTCGCGTTTCAATTTGTCGATGTGGCGGTCGAAGCGTTCAAATTCGGTAAAGAAACTGGCTTCGGGGAAATATCGGTCTAGTATCCCTACGGAATCAGCTGGATCGTAGGCAGCGACGAGCGTGTTTCCAGTTTGGTGAATCGCTTCAAGGTGACGTGGGGCGATGTAGCCGGCGGCGCCTATTATTGCGAAATTGTGCTTTTTGTTTGAGGGCAAGGTGGTGCTTTAGTGTGAATCTGCCGTTCTGTTTTTTGTTAAACTGGTACGCTTCGCTAACTGTTGAACTGTTCCGCTCACTGCTTTAGTTTTTTGTGGTAAGCATTGATTTTGTTGGTTAGCTCGTTGATTTGTTTTCTAAACTTTGTGAGTTGCTGTTCATCAATATAGTTCAAACGTTCGGCGATGATTAGAAAATTCATTACTTCCATTGCTGAACCATAAGCGATCTCAAAGAATCTTGCCTTTTCTTTATCTGATTTTCTTGTTCGCCCCTCTGCTAAGTTCGCTGAAACTGAGGTTGCTGCTCTCCAATCTGACTGACCATTCCAAATTGTTCATCGCTTGGGAAGTCTCTGGTTATAATTCATAGGTTTAAACAGACAGATCGACAGACAGCCGCCAAATTTCCAACCGCTCAAATACAAACTCGTAATTCTTATTGTCCATGACTTA
>CAYLPW010000368.1:0-2746 GCA_964385665.1 uncultured Saprospiraceae bacterium | reverse complement strand
TACTCCGACACCGAATAATCCAGCCCATACTCCTTCAAAATCAGTTGCCAGTTCTCGCTCAACAGAATCGTATGCAAACGCGCCGTCAACTGATCGCTCACTACTTGATTCTCAGACAATCCGAATGCAAAGGCTTGTGGCACTTTGTAGGTGGATTGTATAGAAGGCGCATATGCCTCATTATTTTTTTTCAAGTAACGCAGACTGCCAGTGTTATGGACAAAGTAGTCAATCTCTTCTTTTTTTAGTGCTTCCAATCCCTTCTGTGCCGCTTTGATTTCTTGTGCATTGATAGACTGTTCTTCTAAATAATCGGCTACAGGAGAATCTTCCACAACCATCACCTTACTTTCTTTCAAATCATCAGGAAAATTGACGACATTTTCAGACCCAAACACACTCACCAAACTAGCCGTCAAAGTAGCTGTGACAAATAGCGACACCAACATCCACAGCATCGCCAAGGCACGTCCGCCAAAAGACTGCGGCGATTTGTCACCATAGCCAATCGTCGTCAACGTCACACCTGCCCACCAAAATGACGCGCCAATGCCTTCATACCACGTTCGGTCGCCTCCAAAATCATCATCGTTTTTTTCGCGTTCTAAAAACCAAAAGACAATGGCTACCACTAACAACAAAGCAGAGAGCGAAAGCACGATGTATAGAAATTTCATCGTAAAAAAACCCTTTGCTATGGCTATAAAATCATTCCTTTTTGGCAGGGCTATCCCTAGCGTAGTTTGATAGTAAGGCACTAAAAAGTCAATATTCTTTTCCTGCGCCGCTTCTACAGGTAAATACACCCCCAAATCAATCGTTCCACTATTCACCGCATCGACCATACTTCTGTCGTTGTCGATTACCTTCCATTCATATCGAATCTGCTCTGCTTCTGCCACCTGTCGCCACAGTCGAACAGCTAAGCCCGTCCAATTCCCCTGATCGTCTTGCATACAGTATGGTGGGATCTCTTTTACACCAACCGTCCACACTTTTTCAGGTGACAATTGAGTCATCAGCGAATCAGTCTGCGCATCAATCACTGTATAAGAAAAACAACATAAAAATATAAAGTAAAACTTCGTGGACATCTGTTAGGTGTTTTTTAGGATAGAAGCTATTTTGGCATAAAGAGTTCGACTTCATAGAGTAAGCCACTTTTAAAGCCCTTTCGAGAACACAAGCTCTAAGCCCATAGCATCGCCGACTAAATTCTCTCTTCTCAAAACTTTCCCAACCAATTTTTGTCTCTTAGCGGAATCGCGCTATTTTTGCGCTCAATTTGTTGAAAAGTAAGGTTTTTTTGCCTTGCGTCATTAAAATTGAAACATGCCTAAAGACAATTCCATTCGTTCTATTCTTATTATTGGTAGTGGTCCTATTATTATCGGTCAAGCTTGCGAGTTTGATTATTCTGGTTCACAAGCCGCCCGTGCGCTTCGCGAAGAAGGCATCGAAGTTTCCTTGATTAACTCGAATCCTGCCACCATTATGACCGATCCGCTGACGGCAGATCATGTCTATTTGCTGCCGTTGGAAGTAGAGAGTTTAGTCAAAATACTAGAAGAGCGGCAAATTGATGCAGTGCTACCGACGATGGGTGGACAGACCGCTCTGAACTTAGCCATCGAAGCGGGAAAACAAGGTGTTTGGGAGAAGTATGGCACACGCTTGGTTGGCGTCGATTTGGATGCGATTGAATTAGCGGAAAATAGAGAAGCATTTCGTCAGAAAATGATCGAGATTGGGCTGAAAGTCGCTCCATCCATGATTGCTAACTCGTTTTTGGAAGGAAAAGATGCCGCACAGAAAATTGGCTTCCCGTTGGTCATTCGTCCTTCTTACACCTTGGGTGGCTATGGTGGTGGATTCGTCCATGAGGAGAAGGAATTCGATGAGAAACTGCGTAGAGGACTGCAAGCTTCTCCGACACATGAAGTGCTGGTCGAGCAAGCTGTTTTAGGATGGAAAGAGTATGAATTGGAGTTGTTGCGCGACTCGAACGACAATGTCGTCATCATCTGTACGGTCGAAAACCTCGACCCAATGGGCATCCACACTGGAGATAGTATTACGGTAGCTCCAGCGATGACCTTATCCGACAAAGCTTATCAAGAAATGCGCGATCAAGCCATCCATGCGATGCGCTCATTAGGCAACTTTGCAGGAGGATGTAACATTCAGTTCTCGCAGAATCCAGAGACAGAAGAATGGATTGTGATTGAAATCAATCCGCGTGTATCGCGCTCTTCGGCATTGGCGAGTAAAGCAACGGGGTATCCGATTGCAAAAGTAGCGGCAAAGTTGGCGATTGGCTATACATTAGATGAGTTGAAGAACTCTATTACTCAGACCACTTCCGCTTACTTTGAGCCAACACTAGACTATGTCATTGTCAAAATGCCCCGTTGGAACTTCCCTAAATTTGTAGGAGCAGACACGACATTAGGATTGGCAATGAAGTCAGTAGGTGAAGCGATGGGCATCGGTCGTACCTTCTTAGAGGCGTTGCAAAAAGCGTGTCAATCCTTAGAGTCTGGTCGAATGGGCTTAGGCGCAGATCAAAAAGAATGGATCAAGACAGAAGATATTTTGCACAGATTGGAGCATCCAAGTGATGACCGAATCTTTAGAGTGAAAGATGCGCTACGTTTGGGTGTCCCGCAAAAAACAGTGCATAAGCTGACTAAAATTGACCCGTGGTATATTAAGCAGATCAACCGCTTGGTTGAATTCGAGGAGC
>CAYLPW010000367.1:0-2749 GCA_964385665.1 uncultured Saprospiraceae bacterium | reverse complement strand
ATGCGGTGCAAGCACTCCCCTACTTGATGGAATATCCGCACGATTGTATTGAGCAGATATTTAATCGCTATTACGCCAATTCCTTAGCGACAAGTGTGGCTGATGCGCATCCGCGTGTGAAGGAAGTGTTTGAATCGTGGAAGTCGGAAGATGCCGAAGCCATGTTGAGTAATTTGTCTAAAAATGAAGAACTCAAATACGCGCTCTTGACAGAAACACCTTGGGTCATGCAGGCACAAGATGAGGAGAAACAGAAAGAAAATATTGCTTTGTTGTTCGACCTTAATCGAATGGCAGCCGAACAGAACGAAGCCATCGAAAAGCTATTGGCGCGGCAGTCTTCTAATGGTGGATTTTCGTGGTTTCCTGGCGGTCGTGAAAGTTGGTACATGACGCAGTATCTGGTCGAAGGAATTGGTCATTTGGATCGCCTGGATGTCCAAACGGTGCGCAATGATGATCGCTTGAAACGCTTACTGGACGGCGCGATTCAGTTCATTGATGATGAATTGGTCAATGACTACAACAAACGCCAACGTGATTGGGATAAAAAAGACAATAAAGCTGACCGCTTGACGAATATAGCGATTCACTACTTGTACGCGCGTTCTTTCTTTTTGGAATATCCGATAGAAAGTGAATTGCAAAAAGTGGTTGACTTTTATATCAAACAAGCCGATCAACATTGGTTGAATAAATCGTTGTACGAGCAAGGTTTGCTGGCGTTAGGGTTAGAGCGAATGAAGTCGAAAGAAACGCCACAACGCATTGTCAAGTCTTTAAAAGAACGCGCTTTGAAGAACAAAGAACTCGGCATGTACTGGCGATACAATCCAGGCTACTATTGGTATCAAATGCCGATTGAAACACACGCTTTGATGATTGAGGTGTTCGATGAAGTAGCGAAGGATGAGAAAGCGGTCGAGGAATTGAAAGTGTGGTTGTTGAAAAATAAACAAACAACGAATTGGAAGACGACCAAAGCGACTGCTGCTGCCGTGTACGCCTTGTTGAGTCGAGGTGACAATTGGTTGCTAGAGGACGAACTAGTCGAAGTGGAGTTCAATAATGCTGGCAATCCAGAAGTGCATACCAAAAAGATCAAATTGGCGCAGCAAGACGCCGAAGTCGGTACGAACTACTTTCGTGCTTCGTGGACAGGCGACGAAATCACGGCTGACATGGCAACCGTCAACGTCCGCAATCCGAATAAAAGTGTCGCTTGGGGAGCGGTCTACTGGCAGTACTTTGAGCAATTGGATCAGATCAAGACCTTTGAAGAAACACCGCTGCAACTGAAAAAGACGCTCTATAAAGAGATACAGACAGATCGAGGCAAGCAGCTAGAGGAGATCAAGAGCGTAAGATCTGGAGGCAGTGTAAGGGCGATTCATGAATCGCCCCGACCGTCGCCCCAACCGAAGCTAGAAGCTGGCGACAAGATCATCGTCCGCATCGAACTCCGCGTCGATCGCGCCATGGAATACGTCCACATGAAAGACGCCCGTGCCAGTGGCTTCGAGCCCATCAACGTTCTCAGTCAATACAAATATCAAGACGGCTTAGGCTACTACGAAAGTCCACGCGATGCAGCGACTGACTTCTTCTTTAGCTACTTGTATCCTGGTACATACGTCTTTGAATATCCATTGCGCGTCGTACATGAAGGCGACTTCTCGAATGGCGTGACCACGATACAAAGTATGTATGCGCCAGAATTTACGAGTCATTCGGAGGGGGTACGCGTGGTGGTGGAATAGCTTATTCCTGCTCTTGGGTGAAATAAAAAATGGATGATCTTGATAAGTAAGATCATCCATTTTTCAGTTGAATCAGATTAAGCAAGTAGCTTTACTGCACTATTAACTTCTCTGCTCGCGTCCCTTCTTCATTCTCGATGACCACAAAGTAGATTCCACTAGTTAAAGCAGGCACATCCAGCTGATTCGTTCCTATTCCTATCTGCTGATGGTGTTGTAACCGTCCGTCCATATCAATGATGCGCAGATAGCCGATCAACTCTGTTTCTACTGTGAACTGCTGGTTCATCATTGGATTTGGATAGATCGCAGTGCGTAGCGATTTAGTGCCGTTTCCCGCGCGCTCCTCTGGTACGATAGTAATAGCATTAGCTACACCGTTCGCAATCGCCCAATCTTTCAAGGCACGATACTTGTGCGCTTCCGATTCGCTTTGCCCGATGTCTTCTTTTGCTCCCCAAGCACCACCAGTTTTCACGACTCCAGAGTGACAATAGTGTGCAAACATGTCTCCGTATTGGCTGAGTACATCTGCGTACTCGGTATACAAATCGTAGATGTCCGGGTCTCTATTAACTGGTCCTGCGTTGGTTGTTACGTGCTGTCCACCCTCATAATACACAACTCGATAATCCCGATTATCTGCTTGACGAGCCGCTTCTACAGCATCGGTCATATGCTTGATTCTCGTCAATCGCTCTCCATACAAATCTTGGCGTAGCAAATCGACGGCATTGCTGGCTGCACCGTCTGGGTGTCCGCCCATATATGGTGCGATACTAAATGCATCTGGGTACGTACCGTTCGGATTCAATGAACTGCTTCGATAAACTTCCAAATGCAAATTCGTTTGAAAACCTGGGCTACTTCCATTCTGCTGCGCATCTACTTTGACCACCCGGCTATTGTTGCTTCCCCATATGGTTGCCCATTCTTCAAATAATCGAATAGCGGCATACGAATGAAACTTAAAAGCAGCATGATATTGA
>CAYLPW010000366.1:0-2752 GCA_964385665.1 uncultured Saprospiraceae bacterium | reverse complement strand
GTTGGTTGTAATAGAAACGTTGTGAGTGGGTGTTTTGGTTTATGAGGTGTGGTTGAATGATCGGATGACTCGAAGTCATCCGATCATTTTGGTGGAGTAGTTTTATCTAGAACGTTGTGTTGAGTAACAAGGTTTCTGAAGGGAAGTTTCGGCATATTTGTAAGGTGAGGCGATCAAGTTCACTTTATTTCACTAACTTCAAGGAGAGTTGTAGTATCAAAATGATAGTAGTTTAATCAAGCTACTGCAAACCCTGTTTCTGCTCTCATAATAGGCGCATGAAAACCAAGTACCATGTCTTCTTTGGGAATACCTGCTTCTAAAAGCAACGCTCCAAAAGCCAAGTCTGTTCCGTCGTGTTGTAACCAGACTTTTCCATCCTCTTTCACTTCGACATGCAGGAAACAGCCATAGATACGTCGCTCCTCTTGCCAGCCGTCATTGTACAACATATAATGTCCTCTTGCCTCATCTTCTATTAGTATAGTGGCTATTGTTAATGAAGAATCATCAGGTATCACTGATCGGACGGTAGTTTTGACGATGTCTTTGTATTGCGTTACTCTATCCATTGGAGTGTTTTAAGCGTATGTTTCGATATTTCTGCAAGCTGAGTAGATTAGGTGAAAGTAACTTACAAAATAAATATTCCATCTCTATTGAACTCAATAAACTTCATGCGAATGAGATAGCTTGAAGAGTATTCGTAGTTCTAACAGCGTATTGCAGACAAGCAAAAATATCCTCTTTTTCAATATATGGATAGTCTTCCAATATCTCTTCTATAGTCATACCAGCAGCTAATAGTTCCAGCATCTGTGTTACGGTGAATCGCATATTTCGGATGGATGGTCGCCCGTTCATGACTTGTGGATGAATCGTAATTCTGTCAGATGATATCATGTTTTGTAGTTCATTGATGTAATGAATAAACAGTTCTGTGTGAGTTAGGTTGAGCGTACTATTTCGACCTAGTTATAAGAGCTTGTTGGGAGTTTGATAATCGGTCTACAAATGGCTAATTTTCCCTCACTTTTCGTTGGAAAAATGCTTACTTATCCAGATAACTTGTCCCGAATATCGGGAAACTCACATTATTAACTCAATAATGGGAACCCTTCATCCCATTTCTTCGTGAATTGAGAAAAAATTAGCTCATTCCTGCCCGACGCGGACGTATTAGGCAGGCGGGTTCGTCACAAAGATAAAACTCCCAACAAGCTCTAAGCCAATCCGATCTTGACTTTTATTCACCAAACAAATGCTCTATTTTTGACCACCTCACAAATTTTCTTTATCATTACCATTTTACACAAAAGCCAAAGCAATGCATCTAGAAATTGATCTACAAGACCCACAGGAAGCCGTTTGGCTCAATGAATGGATAGAAGAACACGACCTAAATGGAGTAGAAACCAAAGTAATGCGCGAAACGCCAGAAGCAGGTAGTATGGATGGTGGCATTTTGACTGGTATCATTGTCGCTGCGCTCACAGTTGGAGCGACGAAAACCATAGAAAAACTACTCGACCTCATTTACAATGCCTTTGCGAGTCGTCAAAAAGAAGTAGGCTTTACGCTAAAGGCGACTTGCCCCGAATCTGGTGCAACATTTGAACTTACTGCCGACAAAAGTACCGCCAAAACCCGCGATCAACTCACTCAAGAATTTAATCAACGCTATACCGAAATCTGTGGCTAAGTATATACTCGATCCAAAAGAAACTCTCGCCATTCTCATCGGCGTATCTGAATTTGGGACATTTGATCCGATTCCTGCTGCGACGCGCAATGTAGAAGCTCTAGCTGAAGTCTTGCAAGACACTTCTATTTTAGGTATTCCTAAAGCGAATATCAGAATCATCAGAGAAGGTAATGCAGAAAACATCAAGCAGAAAATCCGCAACGCGATAAACAGTGCAAAAACGCACGGTCTCAAAAACCTTATTTTCTACTTCACTGGACACGGCTACCGCGACAAAGACAAAAATTACTTTTTGGTGGTCAATGATTCCAATCAGCATAGCATTGACGATGACGGTGGGACAGGTATCAAATATCAATGGGTGAAAGACTGGCTCTCCAAACCCCATTTGAAACGATCTTTGGTTGTACTAGATGCTTGCTATTCGGGACTAAGCATACAAAGCGATAAAGAAAATGCAGCCGAAGCTATTCATGTAAAGGGAGCCTATACCATGACTTCTTGTGGAGCTGCCGAAAAAAGCTATTTCCATACAGAAGAAGAGCACACTTACTTCACCGATGAATTTCTAAATCTATTGCGTGAAGGCATTACTGCTCCAGAAGAGCGCGTCTCGATGGATCGTTTATACGAAACACTGCGTGGCAACCTTCGACAACGTACAGGAGACATGACACCCCTACAGCAAGCAGGTGGAGAGTTGACCGCTCACGATTTTGTCGTCTTTAAGAATAGAAAATACGATCACGATTGGACAATTCTGCGTGCTTTGGAGGAAGATTTTGCTGAATTTCAAACCATCATGTTAGGAATGAATTTCGAAAAAGCAAGCCGAAGTTTTAAGCGATTGTTGTATGAGCTAGATGAACTAAAAGATAGCATACAGCAAAAAACGTGGAAAGCAAAAATCGAAAAAGAAATAGCTGTTTGCCGCACACTGGAAGACTATGTACCACGACTAGTCGCTTTTCAGCCAAAAGAACAATTTCTTCAAGATTCAGGAACCGACGAAAGCAAGCCAATCATTACTCCACCAAACATCATCAT
>CAYLPW010000365.1:0-2780 GCA_964385665.1 uncultured Saprospiraceae bacterium | reverse complement strand
CGTAGGCACGCAAGACATTGATGCTAGTCGTCAATTCACTCGCTCTATTCAGTTGATTACTACCTTCTAGTAACTGCTCTTGCTGCCGAATCTGATTGATCGTTCGACCGCCATTAAACAAGTTCATATCTCCACTTAAGCCCAAATTATTAGAAGTGATTCGCTGATTGTTGAAGGAGTTCGTCGTCGGGTCAATAGTTCGACCAAATTGCATCCCGAAGTTGGCTCGTCCTTCCAGATTCGGCAGTCGTGCATTTCTCGCCTGCTTATAATCCAGTTTAGTCAAATCTACATCCAGTTCAGTCCGCAACACATCAGGCGACTGCTGCAACGCATACTCAATACAGCGGTCGAGCGACCACGTTTCTTGTGCTTGTAGTTGACTGCTAATGAATAGTAGTAAAAGAAAAAAGAGTTGTTTATAGAAAGACATTAGACGTTAGATTTTAGACGTTAAACTGAACGTCATCGAAGAAATGGAGCAGCCGAAGAATTAGACTCATCTAGTTTTCTATGTGTCTATGCTCCTATGTGTTTCAAAAAAATAGGTGTTCAACCAATCAAAAATCAAACAGCCACATCTTCCCGAATAAACCCATCTTCCAACTGAATAATCCGAGACCCATACTGCGCATTTTTTTCAGAATGCGTTACCTGAATAATGGTAATGCCGTCATTGTGCAATTCCTGAAACAGTTCCATGATATTTTCGCCTTGCTGTGAGTGCAAGTTCCCAGTTGGCTCATCCGCCAACAACAATTTAGGTTTACTCACAACAGCTCTTGCCACACCCACCAATTGCTGCTGTCCACCGCTCAATTGATCGGGAAATAAATCTTTCTTCGCCACAATATTAAAGCGATCCAAAATGTCCGCTACAATACTTTTTCGCTCTTTCGATTTGACTTTTCGGTAGAGTAGGGGGGTCTCGATATTTTCGTAGACCGTCAAGTCATCAATCAAATGATAGGCTTGAAAGATGAAGCCAGTGTACTGCTTATGAATCTCTTGTTTGCGCTTCTCTCGAATTTCATGGACTGGTTCATCAAAGAAGAAATATTCTCCACTGGACGGCGCATCTAGCATCCCGATGATGTTCAATAAGGTACTTTTTCCAGCGCCACTCGGTCCCATAATGGTGACAAATTCGCCCTCCCCAATATTGAGGTTGACGTCTTTCAAGACCCACGTTTTATGGAATCCTTTTTTATGGTAGCGTTCTATGTTGTTTAGTTGTATCATTGTTGAGATGTGAGATTGTGAGATGTGAGTAGTGAGACAGTTCAGTGGTCGTCAGTACTCAGCTTGATATATATTGTATTATTTGTCTGCTAAAATTATTTTTACTTTATTTTAGTTATTTTGATTGTTGAGTTAAACAACAAAGCTCTATGACTGCTTCAACTAAGCATTTTTGAGGTTGTTATATAGCTACAGTTCATTTAGTTATAAAGCGAACGATCTATGATGCAAATACAAGCTCTTGATGAGATCGTTAATTTTATTGCTTCTCGCAGTCCTAAAGAAGTTCTTGATTTTAAAGCTTCTTCTACGACCAAAACCAGAGTCTATGGTCTGATCGAAAAACAGAGAAATGGTATGCTTACTGACGCTGAACTTTCGGAACTAGAGTACTATAATATGTTGGAGCATATTATGCGTTTGGCGAAAGCTAAAGCCTATAAACTTCTTCATACATGAGCCGCTACATTTCCAAAGCTGTTCGTCAACTAGTTATTGATCGGGCTTTTTCACTTTGCTAATATTGTTTGCTTCATGATAGCCAGTCGTTTATAGGTCATGAAATAGATCACATAAAAAGTGTCAAGCATGGTGGAAGTAACGAAGCAGATAATCTCGCTTATGCTTGCTACTATTGCAACCAACATAAAGGTTCAGATATTGGAACTGCTTTACCACCTGATGATGAATATGTAAGATTCTATCCTCCAAGAAAAGATACTTGGCTAGAACACTTCGAATTCAATGGTTCTCTTATTGTAGCTAAAACTTCCTATGCGCAAGCTACTATCAATATTCTAAGATTTAATGAGCCTGATCGCCTCATAGAACGACAAATTCTTTCCGAAAGTGGGGCTTATCCTCATTATAGTATCAAGTCATACTTCGAAGGTACTCAACGATAACTTTTTATCGCTTCTTTTTTGATTTTGCACATCTTGCGAAATTAGATGCTATATAAAATACCATAATTTGCTTATTTAAATTCTACATTCTATCAATTTGCAAAACTTATGCCAAGTTCATAACTAATTGATAATCAAACCAAATTGAACCGATCCAGAACAGAATGTTCAGTATTAGACAAAAAAGTGTTCAAATTTGGACAGCTTATTTGAAGAACAAAATAAGCTAATAAACTTCTTCAAAACGCAACTGATTCAACCTACCTAGATCAGCCGTTCCACTATACCGCCATGCTCCAACGCGTCTGCCGTTTTTCAGCTGACCTTCCATCCTCAACTGTTTGGGAGAAGCTGCAAATGTCCATGTCCAATTTCCAGTTGGTGGATCTCCATTGACGTCAAAGAACTGCCAATCGCCTACCATTTCTCCTTCTTGAAAATACCCTTTCATCGCCAGTCGACCATTTGGGTGATAGAATAGTGCTTCTCCGTTTTCGATATTGTCTTTGAAAACTAGTCGCTCCGCGAGTTTTCCACTTTCGTACCAGATTTTGTAGCTGCCTTGTAGCTCATCGTCGATGATAGTCGCCTCGAAGTAGGGATTACCATTGTCGTAGTACCACTTCCAAGCTT
>CAYLPW010000364.1:0-2787 GCA_964385665.1 uncultured Saprospiraceae bacterium | reverse complement strand
AGATCGCCGTGCTTGGCTTTTGGAATGCCCAAATCGGTTTCTATTTCTTTGTAAATATTGACCAAAGAAGGCGGTGTGCGTTTGGCACGAGGAACAGAAAACGATAAGCCCATTGCTTCGCCTGGATTGTGATAAGGATCTTGCCCTAAAATGACGACCTTGACTTGCTCAAAAGGCGTTTTGTGAAAGGCATTAAATATGAGCGAACCAGCTGGATAAACGGTTTTACCTTCCTCTTTAAAGCTCTTCAATTTATTGACTAAAGCATGAAAGTACGGCTTCGAGAACTCCGCTTGCAATTCCTGTTTCCAGCTTTCTTCTATTTTAACATCCACTGCTGGTAGTGGCTCTTCAAACAATTCGGACATAAGAATGGACTTTTGGTGTAAAACTCAAAAATGGCTATTCTGTTCATCCACTCACTAGGTTGTCGTTTCCCACGACGACCTAGTTTCACGTAAGCTTCTCAAATTATAGCCACCCCGACAACTTAGTTTTCTGTTAACCTACTCCGTCAACACCCGAATCAGATACCCAATCGGCTCCTCCCCTTCCTTCGCCCAAATTCCCAAAGTCGGCGCGTACACTTGATTCGGAACACCTACTGCATCGGCTGCTTCCTTCAACGCCCTCACATGAAACGGATGATGGTACAGTTCGCCGTCATCTTTCGGCTCGGTAATCGGTCCAATATTCATAGCGTAAAATGGAACATCATCTGCACTCATCAAATTCAACATATCCACTTCTGCCCGATAGGCTTCTAGTTCTGGACTATCTAATTCCTCCAACGAAGAAATACCATAAAAAGAGAACAGAGCTGCCAACTGCTCCTCACTACCACTAATTAGTTCAAAATCAAATTCTTTAAAAATTTCTTCCCACTGTAGTAGATTGTAACTGGCTTGCACCCCTAACGCCACAATCGCTTGCGGACGGGTCGATTGACGTTCTATCAAATCCATACTTTTCGAGTCCGCCATATCATCCTGTGTACCTAGCCACATTGCGGCACCACCGCCTGCGGAGACACCAAATGCGCCAATTCGATTAGGGTCAATATTCAACTCTTCGGCATGTAAGCGCAAAAACTGCAAGGCACGACGCGTATCGTATAAGCTAGTGCGAACACCCTCATCTGTATGCTGTAAAAAGCGATAGTTGATCGTCGCAAAAGCAATATTAGCTTGCAAAACAGATTCCAGTTCAGCTTGAAAACGATAAGCCTCTTCTTTGCCTCCTTGCCGAAATCCACCAGAGTGAATAAAAAGCACTAAAGGGGTAGGCGTTTCCGAGGTACGAACAAAAATATCTAATACATTGCGCTCGTGCGCCTCATCGTAAGCGATGTTTTCGGCAAATTGATAAGTCGTTTCATCCACTTTATCGAAGCTTATTGGTGCATCGACATACGTCAAATTCAAAAGTTCAATACTTGGCTCGTCGGTCAGTTCTGTCAGCTTATCTTCCTGCGCACAAGAAAATAGAGTAAACCCAAACAATAAAAAAAAGAATCGGTAAAACATGATGTGTTGGTGTTGTGTGTTGTTAAAAACAAGTACTTCCATAACAGACGAGTGTCCCCTTCAATTGTTGTTGGGTGTCATCTTTTTGAAAAAGTCATTTAGGCAACGGTCGGAAGCGTCCGAAAAAGGCTAATTTTGTCGGCTTATTCAAAAATACATTGTTTTAGGAAAACGAAATAGATGAAAACGATCTGGTGGGCAAGTAGTATACTATTATTGTGTTGGGCATGTGAAACTTCGGAAGAATCTGATACTTTATTCAAAGAGCTGGCATCAAAAACAACTGGCATCGACTTTGAGAATACGCTCACCTACGACAAAGATTTTAACATCTACACCTACCGCAACTTCTACAACGGCGGCGGTGTCTCCCTCGGCGATGTCAACAACGATGGACTAACCGATATCTACTTCACAGGCAATATGGAAAAAAATCGCTTGTATCTAAATCGTGGTGATTTTCAATTTGAAGACGTGACTGAAACAGCAGGCGTAGCAGGCGAAAAGTCGTGGTCCACAGGTGTAGCGATGGTCGATATTAACGCAGATGGCTGGCTAGATATTTATGTCTGTAATTCAGGAGATCGAGAAGGCGATGATAGACGCAATGAGCTATTCATCAACAATCAGGATGGTACATTTAGCGAACAGGCAGAAAAATACGGTATTGCGGATCGAGGATTGTCGACGCATGGTGTCTTCTTCGATTATGACAAAGATGGCGACTTGGATTTGTATCTATTGAATAACTCGTTTCGCGCTATTGGTAGCTTCAATTTGAAACGCAACGAACGCTTCGAGCGCGATTCCATTGGTGGCGACAAATTGTATCAAAATAACGGTGGTCGCTTCACGGATGTTAGTACCGAAGCTAATATTTATGGCAGCATTATCGGTTTTGGATTGGGCGTGACGGTAGGCGATGTGAATTTGGACGGATGGCAAGATATTTATGTGTCGAATGACTTTTTTGAGCGCGACTATCTCTACATCAACCAACAAGATGGCACGTTCGATGAGGTGTTGACGGAACAAATGAATTCCATCAGTGCAGCCTCGATGGGCGCGGACATGGCAGACTTAAATAACGATGGCTATCCTGAAATTTTCGTGACGGAAATGCTACCTGAAAAAGACGATGACATCAAGCAGAAGACAACTTTTGAAGGTTGGAATCAATACCAAAACAATTTGGAAAACGACTACTACCATCAGTTCACACGCAATATGTTGCAGTTGAATAATGGCGATGGCACATTTA
>CAYLPW010000363.1:0-2811 GCA_964385665.1 uncultured Saprospiraceae bacterium | reverse complement strand
GTCATGCCGACTTATCCACACTACAAACCTGGCGATGCCAAGCCCAATGATAAAATCTTAATTCTAGAAGATACGGACAAGGATGGCAAAGCTGACCGACAAATCACGTTTGCGGACGGTTTGCATTTGCCGACAGGCTTTGAAATCACAACGGACGGCGTTTACGTCTCGCAAGGAACGAACTTAGTACTATTAAAAGATACCAACGGCGACGATCAAGCAGACCAAAAGGAAATTATTTTGAGTGGCTTTGACGATCACGATACGCACCACGTTATTAGTGCCTTTTGTGCTGATCCTTCTGGTGCTATTTATATGGGTGAGGGTGTCTTTTTGCATACCAATGTTGAAACACCTTACGGTACAGTCCGCGCGACCAATGGTGGATTCATGCGCTACAATCCACAACGCAAGCAACTCGAACGTACCGCTCAAATTCCCATTCCGAATCCTTGGGGCATCGCCTTTGATGGTTGGGGACAACCTTTTTACGCCGAAACGTCTGGACCAAACATCGCTTGGATGTCGCCAGCTACCTTGAAACCACTGTACGGCGTTTCGCATCATAAGGCGAAGTCTATCATCGAAGAAGCGCATCGCGTACGTCCCACTTCTGGGCTAGAATTTGTCTCTAGTCGACACTTCCCTGACGAGATGCAAGGCGATATGCTAGTCAATAATACGATTGGTTTTTTAGGAACTAAACAGCATCAAATGCTAGAGAACGGCACGGGTTACAGTTCTCAACATCGACAAGATTTGTTACAATCGACGGATGGAAATTTTCGCCCAGTTGATATGGAATTTGCGCCAGATGGGTCGCTGTATTTGGTCGATTGGCACAATATTTTAGTGGGACATATGCAGCACAACGCGCGTGACCCTTTGCGCGATCACCAACACGGACGCATCTATCGAATTACGTATCCTGAACGCCCATTAGTTGAGCCAGCTAAAATTGCTGATGCGAGTATTGGGCAATTGTTGAAGAATTTAACGTTGCCAGAACACCGCACGCGCTACCGAACGCGTCGTGAATTGAGAGGACGCGACAAGAATAAAGTCATCGCTGCCTTAGGAAAATGGAAAACGGAATTAGACCCAAACGATCCGCGCTATGAGCATCATTTGTTGGAAGCCATGTGGGTCAGTTGGGGACTAAATGAGATCAATCAAAAAGCGCTAGAAATTCTTCTGAAAGCAAAAGATCATCGCGTTCGGGCTGCGGCGGTGCGGACGCTTCGGTATGTGGGTCATCAAATTGATAATCAAGCCGAGCTATTGCAACAAGCCGCAGCAGATACGCACGGACGTGTCCGTTTGGAAGCGATTGTGGGAGCGAGTTGGTTGCCCAAAGAAAAAGCACTACCTATCTTAGAAATTGCTCAACAGCAGGAAGTGGACGAATGGATAGAACCTGTCTTAGCCACTGCTTTTGCGCATGTCAACGGCGTGGCATTGGAGGAACAAGAAGAACAAGCTGCCGAAACGAATTTGGAAGGTGAAGCACTAGCCCTGTTCACAAAAGGGGCAGCAATCTATAAAGCCGATGCGTCTTGTATCACTTGTCATCAAGCGAACGGTGGCGGTTTGGATGCCTCTCAATTTCCGCCTTTAGCTGGCACAGATTGGGTGATCGGTAATGAAGAACGCCTCATCAAAATTGTGCTGCACGGGCTATATGGACCTATTGAGGTACTAGGAAAAGAATATCCTGGACAAGTTCCTATGACTGCCTACGGCAATATGCTGAACGATGAAGAAATTGCTGCCGTGCTGACGTATGTGCGCAATAGTTTTGGGAATGAAGCATCTGCGATTACGCCAGATCAGGTGACAAAAGTGAGGGATGAAACAGTGGATAAGAAAGGTTTTTACACGGCGGAAGAGTTGTTGAAGGAGTATCCGATGGAGTGAGAAATGTGATTGATGAGTACGATTGAAATCGTACACTTTTGTTATGAATGATCTATCCAGATCGTGAATCATAATAGGATATGAAAACTCATTGTTGAACGTATTTCGCTAACACATCACGCGCTGCTTTTCCAACGGATGCACCAGAAAAAACACGTTTTTCTCTTGCTTCTAGTTCTTGTTTCCAAGCATCAGATAGATAAAATAATTCACCTTCCATTAGATCAACTAGAAAATGAATTAGCTCTGTGCGTTCCTAAGCATTAAGATTAACAATATTTTCTTTTACAGCTACTAGACTCATGACGAAAACGATTTTTAAGGAAACGATCAGGGAAGTGATTTGGTTGTCTAAACCTATTTTCATCTATGGAAGTTTCTAGAAAATAAATCTATTGACTATAGATGAGGATAGAACATATACCCACTGAACCAGTCTAACATCTAAGGTCTACCACCTGCCTGCCGCGAACGACAGTCAGGCAGGTCTAAAATCTCATAAAAATATGAAAATTGCCATACATAATTGGATGCGTGCTGAACCATTAGAAACCACGCTCGACCGCATTGCTCGACAAGGTTACGATGCCTTAGAAATACAAGGCACACCAGACGATTACAATACTACTAAGGTTCGCAAGATGTTACAAGATCGAGGATTGAGTTGTTGGGGTTCGGTCACTTTGATGATGGGCGACCGGAACTTAATCGCCAAAGACAAACAGCAACGCACTAGGTCCGTCCAGTACGTCAAAGATATCATCACCATGGTCGCAGAACTAGAGGGCAAAATGGTCTCTGTTGTACCAGGAACAGTTGGTAAAATAGTACCCGATGGGCGACCAGAAGAAGAGTGGCAATGGGCAGTAGAATCGATGAAGCAATGCTATGAAT
>CAYLPW010000362.1:0-2856 GCA_964385665.1 uncultured Saprospiraceae bacterium | reverse complement strand
TAGGTTCTCTCGGCGGTGGTCGGGAGAACCTTTTTTTGTTCAACTCACGAAAGTAAGCACATTAGAATAAGTTTATTAAGCACATTTCTAATCTCTAAGTAGCTCTACTAACTCATTATTTACGTAGTAGTTAAGACTACCTAGCTTATGCTTTGAGATTAAATTTTTTGGATCTTCGGATAGTTCGTTTAGATATTTTCCAGCTGTTTTCCTATTTATTTTTAAATCTTTAGCAAGAAATTCTATTCGAGTATATGGATGCATAAATAAATTATTCAATAAGTCCTGGCTGTAATACGAATAGTTTTTACGAATATGATTCTTGTAGTTCATCATTACTCGCTTCACATCTTTAATAAGTTGAGTACTTTCTTTAGCAATCTCTTCTACTCCTTGCAGCATATACAATATCCATTCTTCCCACTCTCCCGTTTCTCGAACTTTCTGCAATAGATGATAGTACTCATTTTTGTTTCTATTAATGTACCTACTGAGGTAAAGAATTGGGTAATCTAGCAGATCTTGAGCTACTAGATATAGTATGTTGAGAATCCTACCAGTTCTTCCATTTCCATCATAGAATGGGTGAATACTTTCGAACTGATGGTGGATGATTGCCATCTTTACCAAGGGATCAATAGATTCTATCTCATTCATATTTATGTACTCTAAAAGATTATCCATATAGTTACGGATGTCCTCTATATACTGCGGAGGAGTATAGATGATAGCTCCTGTGGTATCATTAATTAATTTTGTCCCTGGTACTTCACGATAACCTGCAGAATTTCGTTCCAATTCTTGTTGAATCTCAAGGATGACTCTATTCGTAATAAGGTAGTCTTTCTCCACCATTTTAAACCCCTTCATCAAAGCAGAAACATAGTGTTGCACCTCTTTAGATGCGAGCGTTCCAAAACTACTAATTTGAAGATTTGCCTTAAATAAGTCGTCGTGACTGGTAATGATGTTTTCTACCTCCGAACTATCTTTTGCCTCTTGCAGTGTTAGTGTACTTATCAATATTCCAATATTAGGAATGGTAGCTGCACTCCCCTTCAGTTCAGCTAATGCCGCTCTTGCATCAGGAAGTTTTTTTAGAATATTAATGCTTTCTACAGTTGTAGAAAGTGGTAAACTCGGAATTGTGTAGTTCATCGTCTTAAATGTGTTGTCCAAAAATATTGATTTTTTGGACATGAAGTCCACCCTTTGTCCACTTTTCTCCATTTTGTGGACAACACATCCAACCTTTGTCCACTTTTTCCACTTTCTTGGACAACTCACCTACCCTCTGTCCGTTTTTATCTTATTTTCGGACAGAGCATTCCATCATCTACTTTTTGCTCAAAAATTAGAAATCTGTTCTGGAGGTTTCTAACGATTTACGCTTGCCAGTATTAGTTCTATTCTTCCTCTTAACCAGAATACTTACCTTTAAGCATTCAAATACTCGTTCAACAATTCGTATAATATGCGTTACGTTTTTCTCTTCTTGACTCTCCTCTTCCTTTCCCAATGCAAAGAAGCTCCAACGCTAACCCCTACTACCGTCTATCAAACAGACAAAAACCTCACCGAAGATTCTGCCATGGTGGTATCCGCTCATCCGTTGGCTTCTGAAGTCGGTGCCGACATTATGCGCGCTGGCGGCAATGCGGTAGACGCGACCATCGCCGTGCAGTTTGCGCTGGCAGTTGTTTATCCTCGCGCTGGCAATTTGGGGGGCGGTGGCTTCATGGTACTCCGCCAGTCAGATGGCAAAACAGACGCATTAGACTATCGAGAAAAAGCACCAGCAGCAGCCGACCGAGATATGTATTTGGATAGCACGGAACAAGTCATAAAAGGACTAAGTACCGCTGGACATTTGGCGTCTGGCGTACCAGGAACAGTAGCAGGGATGTGGGCAGCCCATCAAAAATATGGGAAGCTGCCTTGGGCAGATTTGGTGCGACCTGCAAGAAAATTGGCAGCGGAAGGGTTTCAATTAAGCGAGACGGAAACAGAACGCTTCAATAATTTTCAAGACGCTTTTCAGGAACACAATACACAAGCCAGTGTTTTCATGCCTTCGGATACGTTCACAGTTGGCTTTCTATTCAAACAACCTGATTTAGCAAAAACGTTGCAATTGATTGAGGAGCAAGGCGAAAAAGGATTTTACGAAGGACGTACGGCGCAATTGATTGTCGAGGAAATGAAACGTGGCGAAGGCATCATTACCGCTCAGGATTTGAGGGACTACGAAGCCACTTGGCGAACGCCCATTCAGATACCTTACAAAAACTACACATTCATCTCTATGCCGCCTTCTTCCAGCGGTGGTATCGCCGTTGGGCAGATGTTGAAAATGGTAGAAGAGTATCCACTTTCGGACTATGGATTTCATTCCACAGCAGCCGTTCAGTTAATGGCGGAAGCGGAACGTCGTGCTTTTGCAGATCGAGCGCAGCATGTAGGCGATAGCGATTTTTATGCCGTCCCAATGGATAGCTTATTGAGTGATAATTATCTAGCACAGCGAATGAGTAGCTATCAGAATGATCGCCCGACGGTAAGCGATTCTCTAGCAGCTGGCGACTTCGACGTAGCATTAGAAAGTTTTGAAACGACACATACTTCAGTGGTCGACATGATGGGGAATGCCGTTTCTGTCACGACGACTTTGAATTCTAATTTTGGGTCTAAAGTTATCGTCGGAAGAGCTGGTTTTTTCTTAAATAATGAAATGGATGACTTTAGTGTCAAACCTGGCGTACCCAATCAGTTTGGACTAGTAGGTGCAGAAGCCAATGCGATTCAGCCTGGCAAACGCATGTTGAGTTCCATGACACCAAGTATAGTCGAAAAAGA
>CAYLPW010000361.1:0-2929 GCA_964385665.1 uncultured Saprospiraceae bacterium | reverse complement strand
ACACGACTGATGAGCAACGCAGCTAGATGGCAAAAGAACAAGTCAAAATCGAAAGGTTATTTTTTAACCGTTACTAAGCAAAAGAAATGAACTTCGGTCGGTTACGAAAAACCTATATTGTCTTAGTTTTTCTGTCTAAATTCACCATCACTCCAAACAAATATGTAACTAAACTACATGCTAAAAGGAAAAGTAATTAAATCGACGGGCAACTGGTATCAAGTGCTGTTAGAAAACGGAGAACTGGTACAAAGTCGCATTATCGGGAAGTTTAGGCTGGACGATAAAAAGCTGACGAATCCAGTGGCGGTGGGTGATGAAGTCATGCTAGAGTTGGAAGATTCCGATGGAAAAGGGACGATCAAAAAAATCTTAGATCGGCGCAACTATGTAGTGCGGCAGTCGCCTCGTAAAAAGCATTTCGTTCACCTGTTAGCCAGCAACGTCGATCAAGCGGTCGTCATCACTACCATTGCCGAACCAAAATTGAAACAAGGCTTTATCGACCGTTTTCTGTTGATGACCGAACCCTACAACATTCCAACCATCATTGTTTTTAATAAGTCGGATGTCTATAACGAAGAGGACATGGAAACATACGAGTATTTGAAAGCGGTGTACGAGTCGATCGACTATCAAGTCCTCTTAACTTCTGTGGTCAGCGGTGAAGGGTTGGAGGAATTTAAGGCGATGTTGACCGACAAGCAGACTTTGCTAAGCGGACAATCTGGTGTCGGAAAATCTTCTTTAGTTAACGCCATTCAGCCGCATCTGGAACTACGTACTGGCGAAATCTCTGATCACTCTGGAAAAGGGCAACACACCACCACTTTTGCCGAAATGCACGAACTCGATTTTGGAGGTTCAATTGTTGATACTCCTGGTATCAAAACCTTGTCTTTCAATAATCTAGAACCACAGGATATTGCTCACAACTTTCGAGAAATCTTCGCTTACTCTAGAGACTGCAAATATGCCGATTGTCTGCACCGCGATGAACCCAATTGTGCAGTCAAAGAAGCCGTTGAGTCTGGTGAAATATCTGATCTGCGTTACTACAATTATATTGCGATTCTGGAGAACGCGGAGGATCAGAACTACTGGGAGCGGAGTGAAATGTAATAAAGGGCTATTGGCTAAAAACAAACATCAATTCATAAATAGCTGTTTTCCTACAAACAGTACTTATGGATCAACTTTGGAACGACCTTTCTGATACGTTGCAAGGCTACTACGATGGCTTTTTGCATATTCTGCCTCGCTTAGCGTTTGCGGTTGTTCTTGTTCTCCTATTGATGTTGTTCTCACGTGCGATTCAAGGGTTGCTACGTCGCCAATTAACTAAGCGGCTGGAAGATCAGTTGCTGACTGGTTTCATCATTCGTTCCATCAAAACGGTTTACTGGATTTTAGGATTTACGTTGATCCTGCAAGTGCTTGAAATGACAGCTATTGCTGGCAGTCTGATAGCAGGTGCTGGTATCTCTGCGATTGTGTTGGGGTTTGCTTTTCGAGATGTAGGAGAAAACTTTTTAGCAGGCATCATTATGGCGTTTCGCCGTCCTTTCCGACAAGGAGACATTATCGAAGTGAGTGATGTAAAAGGGAAGGTACTGCGCTTAAATATCCGTGATACACAGATCAAGACGTTCGATGGAAAGGATGTCTTTGTCCCCAATGGGCTAATTCTTAAAAATCCATTGTTCAATTATACAATTGATGGTTTTTTGCGCTACGCCTTTGTTGTGGGACTGGACTATGAATCGGATATTGGGAAAGCAGAAACAATCATTATTGAAGCACTAAAGGGCGTGGAAGGGATAATGCAAGAAGATAAACCGCCTGCGGTGACGGTGAAAGAATTGGGCGCAAGTACTATCAATCTGGATGTTTATTTCTGGATAAATGACTTTGATTCGGGCCGTTCTATCCTCAATATTAAGATTGATGCGGTCGAATGCTGCTTAGAAGCATTGCAAGCAGAAGGTTATTACATGCCGAGCGATATTATCGAAATCAAAAACTACAATGACTTCGAGTTGAAGACCAATGTAGGACAGAAAGCAACGGAGAATTCCATTCAAAATGGAACAGCAAAACGAACATAGGTTCCCCGTTTCTGCTTCTATTATTGAAAA
The DNA here is from genome assembly GCA_964385665.1 of uncultured Saprospiraceae bacterium. GTDB lineage: Bacteria > Bacteroidota > Bacteroidia > Chitinophagales > Saprospiraceae > JAAUTG01. The sequence goes on along the minus strand of CAYLPW010000361.1, from coordinate 791 downwards.
AGCGGTCAGCAATAGACTCCGCCCGATTGTTTAAAATAAACTAAAAAAAAATGACAGATCACAGTAAAGCGATAGAAGCTCTTAACCATTTATTGACTAGAAACTACGATTCAGAACAAGGTTATAAGCAAGCAGCAGACCAAGTTAACGATGCTCAATTGAAAAGTTGGTTTACCGAAAAATCAAAGCAGCGTTATGACTTCGGTCACGAGATCAAGCAAGAGCTAAGTACACTAGGAGGTACACCTGATAAAGGCACTAGCCTAAAAGGTGATATTCACCGTACTTGGTTGAACGTAAAATCTGCTTTGTCGCTAGATACGACAGAAGCGATTTTGGAAGAGTGTGAAAGAGGTGAAGAAGCCTTTGTAGAATCTTACGACGAAGCATTGAAAGATACGACTTTACCAGCATCTACGCGTTCGTTGTTGATTCGTCAGCGCAATCAAGCCGCTGCCACTTTAGCGCGTGTTGAGCAGTTAGAAGAAATCCATGACTAAGATTAATTGAGTTTGTGAATAAAGTTGTTGTTCCTTCACCCGAAGGGATAAGTGATGAAAGGTTGCTCTCCTGTTGGAGGGCAACTTTTTTTGTTTTGGAGCAACTTATCAACTAAATCTGATAGCTATACATTTCTGCTATTAGACTGATGTTATTAGCTCCAGACATCTGGTATTCAGAGGTGTGCATATCTAATATGATCTAATATGTCTTATATGTTTCAAATTTGTACAGCTTTCAACAATAAAACAAAAGACAGCCATGTACGACAGCGAAAAAATAGAAAACTT
>CAYLPW010000360.1:0-2962 GCA_964385665.1 uncultured Saprospiraceae bacterium | reverse complement strand
TGCCGAATGTGGTGCGTCCGATTTTGGAACAAAACATGGATATGGTGATTGGTTCCCGTGCTTTAGGTGATCTGGAGAGTGGTGCGATGCAACCGCAACAGATTTTTGGCAACTGGCTGGCGACGAATCTGATTCAACTCCTTTACAATTACCATTTCACGGACTTAGGTCCTTTTCGCGCTATTCGTTGGGAAGCCTTGAAAGCCTTGGAGATGGCAGATAAAAATTTTGGGTGGACGGTGGAGATGCAAGTGAAAGCTGCCAAACAAAAGCTACGCTGTACCGAAGTGCCAGTCAACTACCGCAAGCGCATTGGTGTTTCCAAAGTTTCTGGGACGGTGAAAGGAACGTTTATGGCAGGCTATAAGATATTGTGGACGATTTTTAAATTGATCTGAACAGTTGAGCTTAGAAACTACATAAATTTGAAGCACATAGGCACAGAGAACACGTAGTTGATTGATCTACAGCGTATTAAGGATAGCATGTAAATAGATGTTTTGGCTAAAGTCAAAATGGTATAGTTCTTGACAATTCGCTAAGATAAAACCCTGATCACTTTTAATAAACAAGAAAATCATGATGCTGGTCGCTTATATCTTTGTTGGCATCTACGTCTTGACGTTGAGTTATATTACGATTTACTGTTTGCTGCAATTCAACTTGTTGTATCACTATCAGCAGCATCATCGCAAGCAAAAAAGTGGGGGGCATCAAGCGATTTCTATCGAAGAATATCCGTTCGTGACGGTGCAATTGCCGATCTACAATGAAATGTATGTTATTGAGCGGCTAATAGATCGCGTGACGGAATTTGACTATCCGAAAGAGCGATTTGAGATTCATATTCTAGATGATTCGACGGATGAAACAGTAGAGATTGTACGCAAGAAAGTAGAAGAATATCAAGCGAAAGGTTTTCAGATTGCTCAAATCTTGCGCGACGACCGAGAAGGGTATAAAGCTGGCGCTTTGAAAGCAGCGACGCCACAAGCGAAAGGCGAGTTCATTGCCATTTTTGATGCGGATTTTGTGCCTCGAAAAGATTTTTTGAAAGAAACGATTCCCTATTTTCAAAATGAAAAAGTAGGCGTCGTACAAACCCGTTGGGTGCATTTGAATGAAGATTATTCGCTACTGACACGTCTGCAAGCGATCCAGTTAAATGTACATTTCACGGTAGAACAACAAGGGCGCAGTGCTGGTAATTACATGCTGCAATTTAACGGCACAGCTGGTGTCTGGCGACGACAAACGATAGCAGAAGCTGGTGGTTGGGAAGCCGATACGTTGACGGAAGATTTAGATTTGAGTATTCGAGCGCAGTTGAAAGGATGGGAGATCAAATACCTAGAAAAATTTGATTCGCCAGCGGAATTGCCGGCTGATATTAATGGCTTGAAGTCGCAGCAATTCCGTTGGATGAAAGGCGGTGCAGAAACGGCTAAAAAGATGCTGCCGACGGTGTGGCGATCTGATTTATCGCTGCGACAGAAATTTCATGCGACCATTCATTTGTTGTCGAGTTCCATCTTTGTATTCGTTTTCATTGCAGGTTTGTTTAGTGTACCGACTTTATTTTTGGTGAGTTTGATTGGTGTGGATACACAGCATTTTGGCTATTTTTTAGCTGGTTTGCTGTCGGTAGCGGCGGTCTATTATGTCGCCAATGTGCAAGCGGAATTGAACAAACAGTCTTTCTTAAAACGTCTCTTCAAATTCATCTTCATTTTTCCAGTGTTTCTTTCGCTGTCGATGGGTTTATCCTTGCACAATACAGTAGCTGTCATTCAGGGCTATTTGGGCAAAAAAACGGCTTTTGTTCGGACGCCTAAGTTTAACATCCAAAGTATTAGCGACAACTTCAAAAAGACGAACTACCGCAACTATCGCATTTCTTGGACAACCATATTTGAAGGTATTTTAGCCCTTTATTTCACGGCTGCGGTCATCTACGGCTTCCAAACGGAGCAGACCGATTTTATCTTGTTTCATGTATTATTGGCAGTTGGCTACGGCACGATCTTTTTGTACACGTTGAAGCATTTGAATAGCTATTAGTTGTTGGCTGTTGGCTTGTTCAGTGGACAGCTCAAATTCAGCACATTTATCCTATCGGTTATACGGCTTATCAACCTGCCTGGCGCAGACGATAGTCAGACAGGTTCTTCAATCTAACAATTATCCTAATTATTCCAGTTCCATCTCCCGAAAGCTTTCGGGATTACCAACAAAAAATGCTCAACCTCCTCCTCTCCCTTCTTCTCCTCATCAGCATAACCTATCTCGGCTACGCAGTAGAGCAAGGCGATTTTTGGGAAATGTTGCCAGCTTGGATAATGGCTTTTGGAAGCTATGGGATGGTGTGTTGGCAGAAAGAAATCGACTGGAGATGGTGGGTTGGTGTAGCGATATTGCTTCGACTGATCGTTGTGTTTAGCTTCCCCAATTTGTCAGATGACATCTATCGTTTCGTATGGGATGGCAGGTTGATGCTAGAAGGCGTACATCCATTTGCGCAACTGCCGAGCGAGTTGATTCAGTCTGCTGATTTACCTAAAGGCATCACCTCAGAACTGTACAGCAACCTCAATTCACCCAATTACTACACTATTTATCCACCTTTGGCACAGCTCATTTTTTTGGTCAGTACTTGGGTTTTTCCTGAAAGTGTAGTGGGAACAGTTTTAGTGATGAAAGCAATATTGTTCGCTTTTGAGATGGGGACTATTTTTGTTATGCTTCGCTTGTTACAGCAGTTTAATCTACCTGCTAGAAATGTACTTTTCTATGCACTCAATCCGCTGATTGTCATTGAGTTGACAGGCAATCTACACTTTGAAGGGGTAATGATTTTCTTTTTATTAATGGCTGTTTGGCTGTTGACGAAAGCGACTGTTCGAAAGTTTTATTTTGTATTGTCTGCCATCTGTTTTGCGTTGTCGATTGCTGCGAAATTGTT
>CAYLPW010000359.1:0-2981 GCA_964385665.1 uncultured Saprospiraceae bacterium | reverse complement strand
TTGATGAGTTAGTGATGGATAATTATTGCGCACAGCTATCACATGTCAAAGATGCCTTAGTCGTTCACTCCAAACAAGATCGCGTACTTCCCATCGAAGATAGCCGACGGATGCACGCTGGTTTTCCGCAGTCGCGCATGGTGGAGTTGGAAGGTTTGGGGCATTATTCTATTTTGTGGTCGGAGGAGTTGAAAGGAATTGTGGAAGAAGAAGTGACTAAACTATCGACCCTATAGTCTGTGTAAGAACTTTCTATTATTCACATCGAATTAGCGTCATATATTAAAAATAGGCTGTATGAAATAACATGGATGTCCACGCTTTTTTAGAGTTTTGCCGTTCAAATCGACTGAACAAGTATGAATTTTTCGTGGACAGATGAGCAACTTGCCTTCAAAGATCAAATCGCCAATTTTGCGCAACAAGAACTTTCAACGCCTGATATAATCGAGCGAGATCGGGAAGGAACATTTCCACATCATCTTTGGCAAAAATGTGCGAATGCTGGCATACTAGGCTTGACCATTCCAAAAAAATACGGCGGTTACTTCGATAAATTAGACATCATGAAGTCCATCCTAGCGATGGAAGCAATTGGCTATCACTGTCGAGATAATGGATTTGTATTGGCGTTGAATGCGCAACTTTGGACCGTTCAGCTACCCATTGTCCAATTTGGTTCAGAAGAACAAAAACAAAAACTCCTCCCAAAACTAGCTAGTGGCGAAAAGATCTGTGTTCATGCGTTGACAGAACCCAAGGTCGGTTCGGATGTCTTTGCCATGGAAATGCGTGCCGAAAAAGTAGCCGGTGGGTATGTGCTGAATGGCAAAAAACACTTAATCACATTAGGTCCTATTTCCGATGTGGCGATGGTTTTAGCCTCTACTAATCCAAAAATGAAAGGTTGGGGAATTTCTGCTTTTTTGGTCGAAAAGGGAACGCCTGGCTACGAAATCGGGGAAGTCCATGAAAAAATGGGAATGCGTACCGTGCCGTTTGGCGAGTTGACGTTTACAGACTGCTTTGTACCAGAATCGAGTCGATTGGGGAAAGAAGGAGCAGGTTTTAGCATCTTAAATCATTCCTTAGAATATGATCGGTCGTGTGCGTATGCGAGTACGATTGGCACACTGGAGCGACAGCTAGAAGAGAACATCGCTTTCGTCAAACAACGCACACAGTTTGGACAAGCTATCGGTAAGTTTCAGTCGGTTGCCAATCGAATTGTCGACATGAAAGCGCGTCTGGAAATGGTGCGTTTACTGTTGTACAAAGCAGCTTGGTTGACGAGTCAAAATAAATCCGCCATGCTGGAAGCAGCGATGATTAAACTACAATTATCCGAAGCCTTTTTGACTGGCAGTATCGATACGGTGCGCAACTTCGGTGGCATTGGGTATAAAACGGAAATGAATGTAGAGCGCAATGTACGCGATGCGCTAGGCGGCGTGCTGTATGCTGGCACATCCGATATTCAGCGGAATATTATTGCTAAATTGTTGGGGCTGTGATCGTCACGGCTTGACTAAAGTCACGCCATACTTCAACGGCATTCAGTCATTCGATCACTACAATCACTTTAGTCTAAAGTTGTCAGGCACTTTTGAAGTGACTGCCAACACTACAGCGTCTATCTAACATCTACCGTCTAATGTCTATCATCTTTACACTTCCACAAAGCGTTCAACGAGCAGCCAAACAGCAGCCAAATCACATCGCTTTCAAATGCCTAAACAAATCACTGACCTACCAAGAATTAGACGAAAAAACCAACCAACTCGCGCATTGGCTCATCGAAAAAGGCATTCAAAAAGGAGATCGAGTAGGCGTGTTGATGAATCGTTGTTTGGAGTCGAGTATGGCGATTTATGGGATTATGAAAGCTGGAGCAGCCTATGTACCGTTAGACCCAAATGCGCCCATAGAACGCACACAGTTTGTTATTGAAGATTGTGGAATTGAAATTGTATTGACGACCAAAGCGCAACGAAAGCAGTGGGCAACTTGGACAGTTGAAACGACTACGCTGAAACACATTCTAGGTATTCAATTAGAAAACGAAGCCTATCATTATTACGATTGGACAATACTAGAGGAACAACCAACTACATTACCTGCCGTCAATATTTTGGGGCAAGATTTAGCGTATATCATGTACACGTCGGGCAGTACAGGACAGCCAAAAGGGATGATGCACACGCATGATAGCGGCTTGGCGTACGCGAAGTTATCAGCTGATTTGTACAACATAACCCCAGATGACATCATCGCCAATCACGCGCCTTTACATTTCGATATTTCTACATTGGGCTATCTAACGAGCATGTATGCTGGAGCAACGACGATTATCGTTTCTGATGCCCATACTAAAATGCCTGCAAGTTTGTCCAAATTGATACAAGATGAACGCGTTTCCATTTGGTATTCCGTACCCTTGGCATTGATTCAGTTGTTGCAGCGTGGCGTGCTGGAAGAGCGTGATTGTTCGGCAGTTCGTTGGGTGCTATTTGGTGGTGAAGTGTACCCAACTAAACACCTTCGCGGATTGATGCAGCAGTGGTCGCAAGCTCGTTTTTCTAATGTCTACGGACCAGCAGAAGTGAATCAATGTACGTACTACCATTTGGACGAACCACCCATCACAGAAGACCCGATTCCAATTGGTAAAACCTGGGGCAATACAGAAGCCCTTATTTTAGACGAAAATGATGAAGCAATTGAGAATCAAGAAGTTGGCGAGTTATTGATTCGTTCGGCGACACGGATGCAGGGCTACTGGAATCGTCCTGATTTGACGGAAAAAGGCTTTTATCGGCAGCATGATGCGTCTTCCTTTGAGCGTATTTTTTATCGAACGGGTGACTTAGTGAAGCGAGATAAGAATGGCAATCTACTCTTTTTGGGACGTAAAGATCGACAAATTAAAACGCGGGGTTATCGCGTTGAATTGGACGAAGTGACGGCAGTTTTGGTGGCAC
>CAYLPW010000358.1:0-2986 GCA_964385665.1 uncultured Saprospiraceae bacterium | reverse complement strand
TGTACCAGTAGAGGATGAAAACGTCCGATAAATTGTGACCAGTCTGCCATGTTTTAGATTATGAGATCGCTCCGCTTTGAGATTTGAGATCGCTTCGCTTTGAGACGTGAGATCGCTCCGCTTTGAGATTTGAGACTGCATAGTAAAGCTCTAATTTGGTTAGTGTCAATTACTATTTCACTATTTAAAATAGATTGATTCTGTACTAACTGAACTTGAACAAATAGCTGAACCGTCTCATCCAAAAGCTTTCGGGATCACATCTAAAAGCGAAGCGATCTCACATCTGATTAACTATAGCGCTCCCGCCAAAGGTCCTTCATATAACTATTAATCGTCCAAAGATCGACAATCGGCTGCTGGGTGTAAGGCAAAGCAGGCATATAGTTCGGTGGACCAAATTCAGTGGTCATGGTCAGGCTTGTTTCGCCACGCTTGATCTTTTCTTCGATGACTTGATCCCACCAGGTAAAATGCGCGTTCATCGTGCCTTCCCATTCTGGCGCACGCGGATCGGAAACTTGCGCACTTTCTTGATGTCCGACACGCGAGTGAATGTGCTGTGTACGCGACAACGCCAAGTCAACCGTTTCTTGTTGATTGCTTAGCAGACTCTCATGTACGACACACCAATGCGAAATATCCAACGTCAATCGCAGATCGGGATAAGCTTCTAAAAAACGACGGGTCAGCGGTGCATTGTACAGCATCTTTCCGCGATGTGTCTCGTGGTAAATAGGAACATTCGTTCGTTTTTCTTCCAACAAGGTAAAGTCAATCAACTGCTTGTTTTCATCGAACGGAAAATAGTCTTTTCCAGAGTGACAGTTAATAAAGAGTGGCTGTTGCGCAGCCGCATCTTTGACATGTTGCTTAAATTCCGAAAAGTTACTTTTAAAATCGTTCGAGCGTCCACCGACCAGAAATCCGTATTTTAGATCGTGTTTCTCGACGGCTTTCAATAGCTCCGTCCGTCCTTTTTCTTCCAATGGATACCACACTTCGATGCCGTCGTAGCCGTCTTCCTTCGCTTTCGCACAAAAGGCATCGGCGTTGCCCGGAAAACCCCAATTGGTGGCGAGGATGGTGATGTTGAAATTAGGAGGTAGCTGGAAGTTTCTTTTTTTAGGCATGGTCAAAAGGCTTCCACTAGCGAGTGCGGAAGTGCTTAGAAAGGTGCGTCGGTTGATATGCATCGTTTTGTTGTCTATTTAAAGTTGTCAGTTGGAGTGCTAATATAACATTATTCGATTTTAGTTGATATAGAAAATTTTAGCTGACTGCTATACCTAGCGGTAAGTATCCTATTTATCGACTTTCCGCTACTTATAGAATGCTATAATCAGCGGAATCTGTCCAAAAAATACACTTTCCGCTAGATATAAACCTAAGTCCAGTGTTGATAATGCTCAGAATCAGTGCATTAGAAATCAACGAGCTGAATACAAACTCCGGTGTGCGTTCGTAATTCGTCATTTGACATTTGTAATTATTGAAAGAACTGAATGAACGTTTCCTCTCAAAAAACGGCATAGCCGAATCAAGCCAATATCTTCCGAATCACCTCTCCTTCCACATCCGTCAACCGAAACGGACGCCCTTGAAAATCATACGTCAACTGTTCGTGGTCAAAACCCAATTGATGTAAAATAGTCGCTTGTACATCAAAAACAGACGTTCGTTCATCAATGCCAGCATAACCAATTTCGTCCGTCACGCCATAACTCACGCCTTTCTTGATGCCACCACCTGCCATCCAAATCGTATACGCGTCTGGGTTGTGATCGCGCCCTGCAAAGAGTGGATCGATACCATTTCGGTTTTCTTTCATCGGCGTGCGTCCAAACTCTCCGCCCCAAACGACTAAGGTTTCTTCCAACAAACCGCGCTGTTTTAAGTCCAATAAAAGCGCAGCCACTGGCTTATCCATCGCCCGACATTTATTGACAAAAGAAACTTCCAGATCGTCGTAGTAGCCAGTGCCATGACTGTCCCAACCCCAATCAAATAATTGCACATAGCGAACCCCTTTTTCGACCAACTTTCTAGCTAAAAGTAAATTGTTGGACAAACTCGTTTCACCAGGTTTCGTCCCGTACATTTGATGGATATAGTCTGGTTCGTCGTCGATATTTAAGACTTCTGGCACGGACACTTGCATTCGGAATGCCATTTCGTACTGCGCGATACGCGATAGGATTTCTTCGTCCTGAAACTCTTCATACGCTAAGCGATTCACTTCATTAATCGCATGAATAGACGCTTTGCGCTGATCGCGTGCGATGCCGTCTGGATTATTCAAATATAAGACTGGATCGCCTTTGGAACGACATTGCACGCCTTGATAAACAGATGGCAGGAATCCACTGCCCCAAACCATTTTTCCAGCGTCAGGATCATTTCCACCAGAATTGAGGACAACGAAGCCTGGCAAATCACTATTTTCAGAACCCAATCCATACGTCACCCAAGAACCCATACTCGGACGACCTAGTCGTGGACTACCAGTGTGTGCCATCAACTGTGCTGGCGCATGATTGAATTGATCGGTATGCATCGCTTTCAAAAACGACATTTCATCTGCCAATTCTGCTAAATGTGGCAAATGATCGGACACCCAAGCTCCAGATTGACCGCGTTGTTTGAAATTTGCTTTTGGTCCTAGCATTTGAGGAACACCTCGAATGAACGCAAATTTCTTCCCTTCTAATAAGGAAGGTGGACAGGGCTGCCCATCCAGTTTCGCCAACTCTGGTTTGTAGTCGAATAGCTCCAATTGGGAAGGTGCACCAGCTAAATGAATGTAGATGACAGACTTTGCTTTCGCGGCAAAGTGAGGTACTTTGGGCGCGAGCGGACGCGTCGGGTCAAAGAAATTGCTGCTGACGGTATTGGTATTGTTGCCGCAGCCTATCAGAGAACCTAATGCCATACCACCTAGTCCCATCGCGCATTCTTTTAGGAAAAGGCGACGTGTTTTGTGGGT
>CAYLPW010000357.1:0-3010 GCA_964385665.1 uncultured Saprospiraceae bacterium | reverse complement strand
ACCAACGGTAATCGCGATAACTGTCGTGGTGATATAAATTAAGATCGTCCGACCACCAATTTTTGAAAATTTTGATATATCTTTTAGATCAGATACCCCCTTCACAAGGGATACTATGATAATTGGAATGGCGATCATCTTCAGCAAATTGACAAAGATCGTTCCGAATGGTGCGACCCAGTCCTGAACAAATTCTTTCCAACCTAGCTGTGCAGCCAGAACGCCGAATGCGATACCCAATCCCATACCGATGAGGATCTGCCAGTGTAGTGCTAATTTTTTCATAAATCGTTTGACTGATAAATTCAGTCCTAAACTTACAAAAATTCGTGCTGCTGACCATGTTCTATATAAAAAGGGTGTATTTCAAAATCTCGTTTCTAGACAAAAAGAGTTATTAGTCGTCCTGTGAATGTTCTATTTTACAACTTCCCTTGTGCACAGAAAAATTTAACTTTCCTATCCATTTAGTAAAACAATATCCATTATGAAACTAGGCGCATTTTCCATCAGCTTGGCGGTCAAAGACCTACAAACCTCCAAAATTTTCTATGAAGCATTAGGCTTCGAAGTATTTGCAGGCGACATGGAGCAAAACTATCTCATCATGAAGAACGAACATTCGCTAATTGGTCTATTCCAAGGAATGTTTGAAAACAACATTCTCACCTTCAATCCAGGCTGGGATAGCAGTGCGAATGAATTAGAGGACTTTGACGATGTGCGAGCTATTCAAAAAGCACTGAAAGTCAAAGGCATTGAATTTGTTAAGGAAGCTGATCAGAATACGGATGACGCTGCTAGTTTTATAATCACCGATCCTGATGGGAATACTATTTTAGTCGATCAGCACGTCCAGAAAAAATAAGTACTGTATCAAATCTTCCGTTCGATCCAAATAGGACAGATCATATTCTAAAACATAGGTAACATGCAACTAGCGACTCGTAGAAATTGTTTACCTTGTTCATCTTCAAGTAGTTATTTTCAGTTGCCTATTATTCCGAAGCACTAAAGACTGGAGTAGATAGAACGTATAAATAGTGTTTCAAAACTAAAAGAGAAAAAAACGTATGGCTGATGTGATTCAGCTACTGCCCGATTCTATCGCCAATCAGATTGCTGCTGGTGAGGTCATTCAACGACCAGCTTCTGTCGTAAAAGAGCTATTGGAGAATGCAGTGGACGCGGGCAGTACACAGATACAATTGATCGTCAAGGAGGCAGGGAAAGGACTCATTCAAGTCGTAGATGATGGCTGTGGCATGTCTGAAACGGATGCCCGAATGAGCTTTGAGCGGCATGCGACTTCAAAGATTCGGCAGGCGGAAGATTTGTTTGCTATTCGGACGATGGGCTTTCGGGGAGAAGCATTAGCGTCTATTGCTTCCATCGCACAGGTGGAGTTAAAAACCAGACAACGCCAGCAGGATTTGGGTACTCGTCTCTGTGTGGAAGGCTCGGTGGTCAAAAAACAGGAAGCTTGTCAGTGTTCGCCTGGCACGAGTATTGCCGTCAAAAATTTATTTTACAATATACCCGCCCGCCGCAAATTTCTGAAAAGCAACACGGTTGAAATGCGCCACATCAATGACGAATTCGTCCGTGTTGCCTTGGCACATCCTGATATTTTCTTCTCACTTCACCACAATGGCTCGCAAGTTTATCATTTGCCTAAAAGCAATCTGCGACAGCGAATTGTGAATACATTAGGGGCAGGAAGCAATAAAAAGCTGGTACCGCTACGTGAAGAAACTGATCTCGTTCGGATGCAAGGATTTATCGGCAAACCCGAATTTGCTAAAAAAACGCGTGGCGATCAGTTCTTTTTTGTCAATGGTCGATTCGTCAAAAGTGGTTGGTTGAACCATGCTATTTTGGGGGCGTACGATGATTTACTGCCAAAAGATACACATCCGCTTTTTGTGATCTTTATTGAAATAGATCCAGCGAGTATTGATATTAATGTGCATCCGACGAAGCAGGAAATTAAGTTTGACGATGAAAAAATGGTGCATAACTACCTGAAAGTGAGTGCGCGACATGCATTAGGGCAACATAGCGTCACGCCAACACTGGACTTCGATCAAGATCCTATTTTCTGGCAAACGACACGAGCCAATAGTACGGCATTCGCTAAGGAGCAACACACTACTACTTTCCCTTCTCGTGCTACCGCTGATAATGATAAGCAACGCGAGCGCAGTAATCTGGCGAACTGGGAACGTCTCTACCAGACGGACATCGCTTCTGGAGCAACCGATAGGGATAGTGACGAAGAGCAACTGACTTCTGTGACCATTCAAAGTAACTTATCTGGGGATAATCTGACATTGGATGATGGTCAAAAGAGCTTTTCACGCGATGAGAAACAGCCCCATCAAATTCATCGCTCTTACATTCTGAATCAAATCAAATCTGGTTTTTGGCTTGTCGATCAGCAAGCAGCTCATGAGCGTATCTTGTATGAACGCTATTTAGAGTTGCTGGAGGAAGGGCAAGCAGCCACACAAAAAAAGCTCTTTCCTCAAACGATTCAACTGAATCCTGCTTCGGCAGCTCTATTACAAGAGGTGAGAGAAGATTTATCTTTACTCGGTTTTGATATTGAACATTTTGGTGGGGATAGTTTTGTCATTCACGGTGTGCCTTCTGAATTAAGATCGGGTGTCAGTGAGCAGGAAGTGATCGAGCAGTTACTAGAACAATTGCAGGACGATCAGGAAGTGAAGCTGGAATTTCAGGATCGCTTGGCACGTTCTATGGCAGCTAGTGCGTGTATCAAACGGGGACAAAAACTCAGTGTACTGGAAATGAAAATGCTGATCGATCAACTTTTTGCCTGCCAAATGCCTTTAAAAAGTCCAAGTGGTCGAAAATGCTTTTTGAGTTATGATCTAGAGGAGTTGACAAAGCGTTTTAAAGAGTGAAAGTTGAATATTGAACCTGCCTGACTGTCGCTTGTGGCAGGCAGGTATTGAACATGGAATAACGAATGTTGAAGTTTTTA
>CAYLPW010000356.1:0-3047 GCA_964385665.1 uncultured Saprospiraceae bacterium | reverse complement strand
ACGACTACGACTTCATTTTGATGCCGACTTCAACGACGACTGCTTGGACTATCGGTGCATTGGACAACGATCCCGTCGCCATGTATTTATCCGATCTTTTCACGGTCCATGCAAATATGGCAGGCATTCCAGCAATGGCGTTTCCTGTGGGAACACATAGCAATGGGTTGCCGATTGGTATTCAGTTGATGGCAGATCGTTTTGAGGAAGGGAAGTTGTTGGCGTTTGTGGAAAATCAGTAAGGTATTCTACTGTTACTAAAACATATCATCTAAGAGCTATACCTTTCTAACTCTAAGTAAAGAGCGTTTATTACAAATCGTTGATTATCAAAGACCTACATAGCTTATATGATCTTGTATGCCTTATATATTTAAAATTCATATAACTCTTGAATGTGTCATATTATACTGTTAATGGAACTTCTATATCAGGTATACGAATCTGCTGATAATCGGGTAGATACGCTAAAACAATGTCTGATTCAGGAATATTTTCTCCCAATAATTCTACTTTAATTCCTGGATCACTCAAATCTTCGTACACCCAGATTTTATCTTCCTTCAATTCAACATGTAGTATCCAGTCATGAATAAACTCACTTCCATACTATCCCATAGCCAATAAAATAAATTGGTGACGTATATCATCAATAATTAGCTGATGCCAAACGTCAGGCATATTTTCAGGCGACTGCTCTACTTTTGCCTCTAGTAGGGTTGTTACAAGTTCCTTATACTTAACTACTCGATCCATTTTACAATTTTTTTAGAAACTACGTTTGTAGATAAATAAACTATCTACCGCTTATCAATCGCCAACGTCACCGCCACCGCACTGCTACTACTCACCGCACTCTCAAACCGAATATTTCCATCTGGTGTCGAAAAATCAGGGTTGCTCAATAAGCGGCTGCCCAGCGCATCATTCACTTTTCCAGCAAAGGTATCTTTACTACTCGCATTGATGCGTTGGTTCAATTGATCGACATTCAACTGCTCCTTACTCACCACAATACTAATCCAATCCGTCGAACCTACATCATCTGGCACCATCGAATAGTCGTTCGGAAAAATACGCGTTCCCGTGATGCCACAGTACGCCGAATGCTTATTCGTATACGGAAATAAAACATAGCTAGAACCATCCGTTTCTTCCCCAAAAATATACGTGTAGCAATCTATCGAATTGGCAAAAGCGACTTTAAACTTCTCCCCTTTATTCAATGGTCGTTGCGTTCTAAAAATGCCACCACTGACTTGTTGTAAGGGGACGTTCGTCTGTCCTTCATTCAACAACAAGGCAAATTGCACCGCTAATTTATTGGGATCAATATTCGCTGCGCTGCCCATTGGATACGCGCCATATGCTTCCTTTACAAAATATTGAAAGTCATCATAGCCGACCCAAGCAATGCCATCTTTCCCCCAGTCGTCGCCCCAGCTATTCATCAACTGAAACGCGCCTTCACCACCTAAAGCGGTATCATCATATCCGATCACACACATCGCATGACCACCCAATCCTCGACCACTCAAATCCTGACGTGTTGGTTGCCACACTTGCTGTCCTTTCATCCCATACGTAAAGCTTTGTCCGACCATCATACCGATGACGACAGGCGAACCTGCTGCTAAATACTGCCGAATCGCATTGATGTCGACTTTGTAGTTATTCGCGCCCTGCGACAGTCGTTCGTACCCTTTAATGCGGAATTGCGAAGCTTGTCGTTTCTCCGCCTCTGTCGGTTGCATTCGGCAAGAGCCTTCATTGTACTCGAATTCCGAAAACGGCAACGCACCCTGCTTTTGTAAGGTCTCCATCGCGTAATGCAAATATGTGCCTTGACAGCCTTCAAAGGCAATTTGGTTGTAAATGTAAGATGGACTAAACGCCGCCTGCCGAGGTGCGCTCCCAGTTTGCCGACTATGCAAGATACTACGCGCTGCATAGGAAGCCGCCCAACCGACACACGAGCCTTGTCGCCCTTGATTCAAGCGTGGCGGTGCATACTGCTCCAATGACACGCGCGCCGGACGGCTGTTTTGGGCTTCTGCTAAAGAGGCATAGACGAGGCGTTCGTCGTACGCTTCCTGATTCGCGGTGAATCCTAAGGAGAAGTCATTCCATTCTTGGGCTGGCGCGTCTGTGGTGTTGTCGACTGATCCTAAAAATTGGTTTAGGAAGTCGCCGCCAGAAAAGAAATAAAAAAGTGCGCCGATAATCAAAATTGGAATGAGCAACTTCGGTTTTTTAAAGATGAAAAGCAGTAGAAAAGGAAGCAGTCTCCCTAATCCACCACCGCCGCCATTTTGCGGATTGTTGGGTTGATTGCGACGAGGTTGTTGCTCGTCTTTGTCCATTCGGATGGGCATGGTGTTTGTTTTTGTTTGTAATGTCAGTATATAGCTAAGTAGTCGAGTTTAAATAGATTCTGCTTTTGACCGAGCAGATTTTTTGTTCAGATGAGGCAAAAAACGTAGGCGATACCTTCGTATCGGCGAGGCTTTTTAACGAAATATGGACGAAAAAGATGCCGTCATAAAGTAGGAAGTTATATAGACTCGACTACTTAACTCACCATCTTCCTCAATTCTTGCAGAGAATAGTGAGTATAGTCTAGCTTACTTTCTATGATCTCTTTCTTCAACTCGTTTTTGCTTTCAATGTGCAACCAAAGAGCTGGATTTATATTAAAAATTCGCCCTAGTTTGATCGCCATGTCAGGATTAATCTTACGTCGTCCCTTCAATGTAGCAGCCAGATTGGTGGCTTCATAATCAATATAGTTAGCAAAGTCCTTTTTCCTGACTTGGATAACTTCTATGAATTGCTCTAAAAATGTGAACTAACTGAATCAGCCTGTTTTGATTAAGTTGTCAGTTTATTGAGCCTGTGAAAAGAAATTGGCAGCTTAATCAAAACACTCAAGAGGTTGATTTATTATTGAACTCAGACTTAGACTTATCTGCTGGTATTATCACTTCAGTTTCTTCTCTCAAATAAGCTTCCATTTGAAATCGAATAGATAAAAACTGATTCTCAGT
>CAYLPW010000355.1:0-3065 GCA_964385665.1 uncultured Saprospiraceae bacterium | reverse complement strand
CTACCCGTCTTGTTTTGGATGCGATTGAATTCTCTATTCTCGATGAGGTAGACGAATTTGGTATTGGTAGTCGCGGTGTATGTGTCATATTCTTCTACAATATAATCTACGCAATTGCCAATGTAATGTAGATCAATTACTGCTTGAAACGCTCGATTATCGTAGCCACTTTTTTCAAACACAATTGCCCAACGGTTCGCGTCTGCGTACAGATGAATTCGACTGTCTGCGGTGTGGAAGTAACCGTGTTCTAGGTCTAGAAAGAAGTAGTAATCGACTGCTGACTGGGTGGCGTTGGGTTGGTAAGTGCTTTGGAAAGCGGTGTTGAGTTCTTGGAGGATTTCGTTTTGGGTGAAGAACATGATTTTGAATTGTAAAATAGCTCTTTGATAAGCATATTGTTCTAAAACGTTCTTTCAGGTTCATTGACAGCCATTAATATTCGATAACTGATAAAGGATCGGCACATACACTCTCCAAAAGAGTTAATGTTTCAGACAGAATAACTGATTTACTTTTGTTCAGCATAAATGAGTGGTGAATTAATCATTAGTCTAGTAAAGTCACGATCTCTTTGACTCAGTTGTTTACTATCCTCCACTACCTCTATCAAGGCAGATTTGCCATATATTTTGTAAGCGAGTTGCCAATCTTTCAAATTACCACGCTGAATGATCCGCTCTATAACTATATGCTTAGAGCAATCAAAATTGAACGTTCCCAAATTATACTCCCAAAGTAAATGTGGTGAAATATGTAGCTTAAGATCAGATATGTTCATTTAGAGTTGTGGTTTTTACTGGTAACAACTGTGGTATAGACGAAGTTTTGTCAATATAGAATGACCGTGTCAATTACAGATTGATAGAAGAGACGTGACGAGTTGCAAACTTGTATGAGCAAAGTAATTGAACGCATATACAATGTGCTGACTTTTAGGAATATTGGTAGACTGTCTCATATCTCACTACTCAAAATCTCACATCTTCAATTCTCCTCATACAAACTAATGTAATACTGATCCAACTCCTCCGAATCGCCATATTCCTCACGCATATCTTTTAGCTTCCCCTTCAGTTCCTCCACAATTTCTGCATACTCAGGATCATCATAAACGTTATTCATTTCCATGGGATCATTCTTGCGGTCGTAGAGTTCCCATTCGTTGACATCGTGATAAAAATGGGCTAGTTTGTAGTCCGTCGTCACGATGCCGTAATGTCGTTTGACCATATGGACAGCTGGATATTCGTAGTAGTGATAGTAAACCGCATCGCGTGTCCAAGCTTCCTGATTGCCACGTAAGAGAGGCAGCAAACTTTCGCCTTGCATATCGTCTGGCACGGCTATTTGAGCCGCTTCCAGTAAGGTCGGCGCAAAGTCTAAATTTTGTACCATTTGCTCTTCTTTAGCACCAGCTTCCACCACTCCATTCCAACGCACTAGCAAAGGCGTTTTAAACGATTCGTCATAAATAAATCGCTTATCAAACCAACCGTGTTCTCCCAAATAAAAACCTTGATCAGAGGTATAAATCACGATTGTATTTTCTGCCAATCCACTTTCATCCAAGTAGTCCAAAACGCGCCCGACATTATCATCGACGGAAGAAATACATGCTAGATAATCTTGCATATAACGTTGATATTTCCAACGCATTTTTTCTTCGTCGGTCATCGTTGGCCAA
This sequence comes from uncultured Saprospiraceae bacterium, assembly GCA_964385665.1. Lineage (GTDB taxonomy): Bacteria > Bacteroidota > Bacteroidia > Chitinophagales > Saprospiraceae > JAAUTG01. Next base: position 1,378 of record CAYLPW010000355.1, on the reverse strand, counting down.
TTGGCTTCAAAGAAATTGTTGATGGAATCCAAAACAGGTTCGTATTGGGCTTTTTGCTCAGCATTCGCACGACCATAAGGCCCGTAGAAACCGTTTGGATATTCTACTACTTTCGGCTGTACTTTCTCGCCCATCGCTTGGATCAGCTCAGGACGAATTTTGCTATCGTGTTCATACATCATGTGATCTAACAAATTCATCTCCGCTGTCTTCGCTGCTGTTCCGCGATTGCTATAATCGTCGAATAAGTTGTCAGGTTCGGGAAAGCTCTTTTTCGTAAACTCGGCAAATTTGTCCGCACGAGGCCACCAAGCGCGGTGTGGTGCTTTGTGCAAATACATCAGCATAAACGGCTCATCAGGATTGCGTTTTTCATCTAACCAATTGAGAGTCAAGTCGGTGATGATATCGGTTGTGTAGCCAGTGATTGTTGTATCTCCTTGTGGAGTGACAAATTTAGGATTGATATAGTTCCCTTGTCCTGGCAAAATCATGAAGTCATCGACACCTTTTGGATTGTTCCCAAAATGCAATTTCCCGTACATCGCTGTCTGATAGCCGGCTTGCTGAAAGAGTTGCGGAAAGGTCATATTGGTGGTATCAAACGGCATTCGATTGTCAATTTTTCCATTCAAATGGCTGTGCTTTCCAGTCAAAATCACTGCGCGAGAAGGCGCACAAATGGAGTTGGTGACACAGGCGTTGGAAAACAACATTCCTTCCTCCGCGAGGCGATCAATATTAGGCGTTTGAATGAGTCGATCATCATAGGCACTAATGGCTTGGTACGCATGATCGTCAGACATGATGAAGATAATGTTGGGGCGTTGTGGGGTGTCAGTTTGGGCGGTTTCTTCTTCCACCGATTCACAGGCAAAGAGTAGGATAAGAAAGAGTGATAGAAATAGGTATTTCATGTCTAAGTGGTATTTCGTTTGAGTGATAAATATACAAACGTATTTTTAGACCGTCCTAATTTAAGCTACTTCTGTTGCCTTGACAAGATAATCCATCAACGGCTTCAACTGCAAATACGCTTCCTCCACTATTCCTGGAAAATCATCTGATAAAATGTCGGCTTGTGTAATCCGTTTGGATACCGTGAAGTGTTTACGGCGCAATAATTCAATATGTGGATGATCTTGCGAATAGCCTTTTGGACTCGTTTTCAATTGGTCTTTATCTTCATCCAAGTCGCCCCAATATGACTGAAAGTCATCGCTCTCAATGATCTCTTTTAACCGTTCGCCATCATAGTCAATCGCCGAGCGAATCTGCTTCAACGTGTCTCGATGCGGATTGTGAATACCGCCACCAATGAAGGAATAGCCAGTGCCAGCGGAGACGTAGATGCCTGCCCCATTATTGGGATTGGGTG
>CAYLPW010000354.1:0-3092 GCA_964385665.1 uncultured Saprospiraceae bacterium | reverse complement strand
GCAATAGCAAGCAAGAGATAATGCTAGATGCTTCTTTCAAAGGCATGATCCACGCTAGATATGAAACGTATTTCTACGAAACACGACGCTTTGGAAAAATGGTAGAGACCTTTTACGGCACAAACAATAAACTCACCATAGAGGAAGAACAAGAGCAAAAGACCTTTTACATTTTCATTGATAGCACGACTCGACAACAACAATTCTACCAATTGATAGAGCAACTTCGACAACAGAAAATTGAAGTCAAAGAATACACAAAAGGCGTACGCACCTATTCAGGTAAGCAATTGAAATACAACGAGATACAAGCCTTAAAGCAAAACAAAAAATGCCCACCGTCCAACGACAGCGAGCATTCTCTACATTAACCTATGAGATTTTTTTTTGGTGGAATTGGAGAAAACTGTTGAACTGACGATCAGTACTGAAAGCTCAGATTTCAAACAATTAACTGCTGAAAAGCCAATAGCCAATAGCCAACAGCCCTTTTAACTTCTACTACCCACACCACGACCAGACGTATACACCACCAGCTCTTGACGGAAATACAATTGATCGTGCTGCAAGCTATTCCAATACTGAATATCTTTTACGCTACACTGAAATCGCTTCGCAATACTTTCTAGCGTATCGCCAGACTGCACCACATGCTTACGAGAAGCACCTGTGAAGCTCATCGCCACCACTTGTCCGCCAACTGCATAGTTGAAGTGTTGCATCGCTGCTTCTGGTAAAATCAAATAATGTCCATCTTGGCTCGCTGGAACGATGTTTTGACGATAGCCAGGATTTAAGGCTTCAATGATGTCGACAGAGGTATTCGCCGCATGAGCAATTGCTTGAAAGCTCAAGCGATCAAATACTTTTACCGTACGTGTTACTTGTAGCTGATGATTGGGGTAAGAAGGCACTAAACCGTGATCTTGGTAGTGCTTCATCAGGTAGCTAGCAGCAATGAAACGAGGAACGTAGTTCTGCGTTTCTACCGGTAAGTGCTGACGAATCGTCCAGTAATCTTTCTTGCCACCTGCTTTTGCAATCGCTTGATTGACGCGAGAAGGCCCACAGTTATAAGCTGCTAGTACGAGTGCCCAATCGTGGTATTTGTTGTACAATTGAGACAAGTAGCTGACGGCTGCCTCTGTTGAACGAATGGGGTCTCTGCGCTCATCTACTTGCGCGTTGACTGCCAAGTTGTAGTAACGAGCCGTTGCACCTGTGAACTGCCACAAGCCCATTGCTCCTGCCTGCGACTTTGCCGTTGGCTGCAATCTAGACTCTACAATCGGTAGGTACTTCAACTGCTCAGGCAAGCGATAGACGCTCAAGTAGTGTTCAAAAACTGGAAAATACAAAGCCGTGCGTCCAATGATGCGTTGCGTTGCCGTTTTTGCATCGACGATATACGACTTGATTTGGTGGACGGTTTCTACATTTTGACGAATAGCTACTGGGCTATCTAAATGTGCCAACCGTTGCTGGATCGCTGCTTCTGAAATAGGCGCAGCGGTAGTTGTGTTTTTTGTGTACGCGGGGTTACTGAACGACATAAAAGTCGCTATCAGTAACGACACCGTCGTTACACTTGTCCATGGGAATTGCATAAAATAAAACTTTTTTGTGTCGGTCAGCTACTCATGGGATTCGGTAGCCGCCATTTTTTATATGTTCAAGGCTATATTTACGCCCGTTCTTCAAAAAGGTTGTCAAAAATACGGGGTAAGAGTTACAGATGAGTTACATAGTTATTCTATGATGTTTAAGTCATTTGTTGTCAAGTGGTTACCTGAATTATTTAGTTGAAAAATATTGTGTTAAGGAATGTTAAAAGAAGTGTATGGAAGGATGAATGGTGGCGACAAGGTAGAATGTCAATCATATTTTACGCTTCAATCCCAACACTTCCCGCAACTGTACAGCAGTAAATGGCAAATAAAGAGGCGTAAATAGAAGCGATTGAAAGGGTGAAGACAACGGCAAAAGCGAGTCGCAAATAAGAATAATGTGCCATTGCGGGATAAATGTGCAAAGTGTCAGAAATTTCAGCAACCACTTTTCATTGCGTGGATAACTTTCTAGAATGATCGTCATCTCTTCTTGTGAAGAAGTAGTTGTTCCGAAACTTTCTTTTGGTCGAAATTGATAGATGTCTTTCAGTTGTTCCAACAAATGCGCTTTTTTAATCGGGCAGTCAATGGCTAGTAGAAGGGAGGAAGGTATCATTTTACGAGTTGGTATTGATGAATCTGAATACGTGTGCCGTATCCTCGTTCGGGTTTGAATATTTCGACTTCCCCTTCTAGCTTTTCACTAAACATGCGCACCAGTTTTGACCCAAATGACGTACTATTCGATTTCGGTGTAGCATTGGAGGCAGCAGCCCCTACACCGTCGTCTTGTACTACTAATTGAAGGGTATCATTTTCTTCATATAAGCCTATCGTGATCGTGCCAGATTGTTGATCTGGGAAAGCGTATTTTAATGTATTCGTTAGTAACTCGTTGACAATCAGTCCTAAAGGGATAGCCGTATCAATATCTAGTTGCAGGTTGGCGATCTGATAATTAAACTCGATACGGTCGTCGTAGATGCCAAAAGCGTCTAACAGATTGTTGCTTAAATTTTGCAAATAGTCTTTGATATCAACTGTGGCTAGGTGTTCACCCATGTACAATTTTTGGTGAATTAAACCCATTGAATCTACGCGGTTCTGTCCTTCTTTAATGGCACTTAGTGCCGCATCATCTTCGATAGTACGCGATTGTAAATAGAGCAAGCTAGATAGGATTTGAAGGTTGTTTTTTACTCGATGGTGGATTTCTTTAATCAAAAATGCTTTTTCTTCATTGCGCTTATTCAAAATTCGATTGCGCTTGCGGATCGCAATCCCAAAAACTAACAATAGCGTCGCAATGACACCTAATGCCCCTAAACCGATGAAGGATAATCGCTGACGTAACTGCTGCTGTTCCAACAAAGCCGCCTGTTCCGCAATTTTAGCTTCATCTAATTGTGCTTCATATTCATAAACGGCTTCGGCAACGGCTTGCTGATTTTCCTCACTTTGTACACTGTCGCGCACCGCAAT
>CAYLPW010000353.1:0-3097 GCA_964385665.1 uncultured Saprospiraceae bacterium | reverse complement strand
ACAGATATGATGGTGGAAGGCATTCATTTCGATTTGGTGTACACGCCCTTGAAGCACTTAGGCTACAAAGCCATTGTGACGAATTTGTCCGACATCTATGCGATGAATGCTATACCAAAACAAGTGACGGTCTCTATCGCCATGTCCAATCGCTTTTCGGTGGAAGCTTTGGAAGAACTCTACGAAGGCATTCATCGGGCTTGCGAAATTTATCAAGTGGATTTGGTGGGTGGTGATACGACTTCTTCTCCAAAAGGACTGTACATCAGTGTCACCGCTATTGGGCAAGGTGAAATGAAAAGTATTGCCTACCGAAATACCGCAAAAGTGGGTGATCTACTTTGCATTACAGGAAATGTAGGTGCAGCTTATCTAGGCTTACAAATATTGGAGCGCGAAAAACAAGTCTATCTATCGACAGGTAGCCAACCAGATTTTGAAGAACAAACCTTCTTGATCGAACGTCAATTGAAGCCTGAAGCCCGGAAGGACATGATTGAGCAGTTTGCTAAATCGAATTTGGTACCGACTTCTATGATTGATGTCTCGGATGGCGTTGCTTCTGAAATTTTTCACATCTGCAAAGCATCTGGTGTAGGCGCGTATATTGAAGAAAGTGGTGTGCCTATCCATCCTGATGCGCAACAGATGGCAATCAAATTTAAACTCGACCCAATCACTTGTGCGTTAAGCGGTGGAGAGGACTATGAGTTGCTATTCACGATTGATCCATCTGATCTAGAAAAGGTGAAATTCTTACCAGACATCTATATCATGGGCGAAATCGTGAAACCAGAAGAAGGGATTAAGTTACATACAACGGGTGGTAATATTCATGACATTCAGGCGCAAGGGTGGAAGCATTTTTAAGGGGCTGTTGGCTATTGGCTTTTAGCTATTCAGCGTTGTCGATCCAGTTCAGTATTCTTTTCTCTGCACGGTTCGTTAATTGTCAAGACGAACTCATCAGTTCAACGGTTCTTCAATTCAACAAAAATGTAATATCCCCGATCTGAGAACTATACAATTTTAGGATGGTGGTGTTTTTTGACCTATTTCTTTTAGTGGAAAAAGTATTCAAAATTTGTTAAAAACAGATCACTGTATGAGCCAAAAAGGAATTCAGCGCAGAAAAATAAAACTGTATAACCATTGTTTTTAGACTGGAAATCGACTTATTAGGCGAGTTTTGAGATGTTTAGGATTTTGAATACTTTTGGAGCGTTGAGAAAGAAATCCTCCCGAAAGCTATCGGGATTGACTTTTTTGCTTCGTTTTTATGTCAAGACAAAAATGAAGACTTCCGTTTTGCAAAATGTATAGCTTTTAGATCTCCGATTTAACTAATTGCTCCATTTACACCAGTTCCTCCAATCCGTTGACTCCTCTCTAGTTCAGTACTCTTCTCTTCAAACGATTCATCAATTTCCAAAACGAGTCCAATAACCAATTCAACAGTTAGCGAAGCGTACCAATTCATCAAACAAGTAGTTCCTCCAATTAAACCAATTAAACCAGTTCCCCAAATCCCCCAATACTCGCAATTAACAATTCCAAAACGCTAACTTCTTCCAGAAACAAGTACCTTGCTGCATCATCCAACAACAGCAGCCAACGATGAACGACAAACAAACGCCGACTGAAGCACCGCCGCCGATATTGGGTACTTGGAAGCGACTCTACTGGGCAGTCCTCCTCATTCACGCCCTCATCATTATTTCCTTCTATTTGTTCACACAGTATTATCAGTAGCGCATGCATTCGATTGATTGGTTGGTCATGATCGCTGTCCTAGCGACGATCGTTCTTTACGGTATTTACAAAACACGAAAAGTCAATACGTCACAAAGCTATTTGCAGGGCGATAAAGATTTGCCTTGGTGGACGATTGGCTTGTCAATTATGGCAACACAAGCTAGCGCGATCACATTTCTATCTGCGCCAGGACAAGCGTACGAGAGTGGAATGGGCTTTGCACAGTTCTACTTTGGGATGCCTGTGGCAATGGTGTTGCTCTGTATTTTCGTGCTACCTATTTACTACAAACTCAATGTCTACACCGCTTACGAGTACCTCGAAGGTCGATTTGACCTGAAAACGCGAACGCTGACGGCTTGTCTTTTTCTGATACAGCGGGGCATGGCAGCTGGCTTGACTATTTATGCGCCTTCCATCATTTTGTCTAATATCTTGAAATGGGATTTGAACACGACAATCATTCTAATAGGTGCGGTAGTCATCATTTATACGATGTTGGGGGGAACGAAGGCGGTGAGCGTCACGCAGAAGCAGCAGATGATCGTCATATTGAGTGGTATGTTTATTGCAGCAGTGATTCTTGTTTTTCAATTGCCAAAAGATGTATCATTTAGCGACGCAGTAACTGTGGCTGGAAAGATGAATAAATTGGAAGTGGTTGACTTTAGCTTTGATTTGGAAAATCGCTATACCTTTTGGACAGGTATGTTGGGTGGCGTATTTCTATTTCTCTCTTACTTTGGGACAGATCAATCACAAGTACAACGCTATCTGTCAGGTAAATCATTGGCGCAAAGTCGACTGGGGCTGCTGATGAATGGTATTGTGAAAGTGCCGATGCAATTCTTGATCCTATTTGTAGGTGTCCTAGTCTTTATTTTCTTCCAATTTAATCCTGCACCGCTCCATTTCAATCAAGCCAATTTAGACAAACTGGAAGGAACAGCATACGAAGTGCAACAACAACAATTAGAAGCGGACTACCTCAATCTATTTGAACAAAAACAAACTGTTATACAAGACCTTATCGCTGCCGACCGAACTGGAAACCAGGCGATCATTGCACAAGAACAAACACGCGTCAATGAACTATTGACTCAAGAATTGGGTATACGGGAGCAGATGGACGAACTCATCTTACAGCAAGACGAGAACGCCGAGGTAAAAGATGGCGATTATGTCTTCATTACTTTTATTACTACTTATCTACCCATCGGCTTAGTCGGTCTACTACTCGCCGTCATCTTTTCCGCTGCCATGTCTTCGACTTCTTCCGAATTGAGCGCTTTAGCGACGACAAGTATTGTGGATATTTATAGGCGATCTATCAACAAAAACG
>CAYLPW010000352.1:0-3119 GCA_964385665.1 uncultured Saprospiraceae bacterium | reverse complement strand
CTTAAAAGAATCGGTTTATATACGTAATTGGTTTTTGAAATTGGTATTAGATCACAAAATTCAAATTATCAATCATTGTCTTTCTAGAAAGGATTCTTCAACATTAAATCTTACTCTGATCAAATTCTCCAGCGTTCTTTCCAATGTGCGCAATGTTTTCAGCACCGTCTACGACTAAGACTTGACCCGAAATAAAATCATTGTCCAATAAGCTTAAAATGGCTTGCGTGATGTGGTCGGTGTTACCTTGCTTGCGGAGTGGAATACTTTGTTTGCGCCATTCAATGTATTCTTTAGAACGCGTCGTAGCTGGTAAGACAACACCTGGCGCAACACCATTCACCCGAATATCGGGGGCGAGTTCTAAAGCCGCCATCTTAGTAAAGTCTTCCAGTGATTTTTTGGCAAGTAGATACGCTGCGTATTGATATTGATTGAATCCTACTTTGTTGTCGACGATATTGATGACATTACCACTACCGACCACTTTAGCGAAAGCTTGCGTCATAAAAAAAGGAGCGCGAATGTTGACTGCAAACTGATGGTCGAAGATATCTGGTGTGGTCTTCATGATGTTAGCTTGCGTGTAAGCAGAAGCACTATTGACTAACACATCTAGCTTCGGAAACAAATTGACGACTTGTTTCATTAGCTTTTTCATCCCCTCTACATCCTTTAGATCATACTGAAAAATGGCGCACTTTCTACCTAGAGCGCGTATCTCTTCGGCGGTCTCTTCGGCCTCATTTACAGAAGAATGGCAGTGGATAGCAATGTCGTAATCATTTTTAGCTAATGCTAATGCAATATGTTTCCCTAAGCGAATGGCACTACCTGTAACAAGTGCTGATTTTTTTTTCGACTTTTTCATGTATCGTTTTCCGAACGTTTGTAAAATGATGGCAGACTAGAGCTGGCTAGTCCCAGCGAATGCGTCTTGATGGATGCTGGTTACTGTTTCTCCAATCGAGTGGCGACCGATCGAAAGTGCTACACCTGTTTGTTCTGGGTATTCTTTTGTCTCTCCGATCTCGTAATTCAAATGTTGCAGCAGTTCCACTAGCGGACGACGAACGTATACTTCTTCAGGTAGATAACTATCCTTCACCTGCTGATCTTGAATAGCTAGGCAAAACAAGATGTCAATATCAGCAGTGCGGTCTTTGGTCTTTTTATCTGGATCACTACGATCTCTTCCTAACTGTCCTTCTATCCGATTAAAATGTTGCTTTAAAGTAGCGTGATCGAGTTCACTTTCTATTCGAACCACTGCATTCAAAAAATAATTTTCGCTGTCCAGCTTTTGAGGTTCTGTTTTGTAAATCTTACTGATGTCAATACGATCCGTCTGATCTAACAGGGCAGTGATGATCTTCGGCATATTCTGCTTCGGCTCTATATTGCTCCCCAATCCTAAAAAGTATTGTTGTTTGTCCATGAAGGTGATAGTTAGTCTACTGCTGAACTACATTCTCATCAAAAAGTTTATTATCTAAAATGGTGAGAGGTAGTTACTTTAAAAAGCAACTACCTCTCTGTCTAGCTATTTGGATCGACTAGTTCTACTGATTACTCTGTAGTACTTTAATCATTTTTCCAGCTGGTACAGTTTCATTTTTCTTCATGCCATTCAGAATAGAAAATTCTTCGATACGGTCAGCAGCGATACCGTTTGAGCGTAGAACACTTTCTAATGAACTACCTCTACTAACTGTGATGATGCGAATGCGTTCTGGTTGTACATTGATTTTGCTTTGATCCGTCAGTCGTTCATAGCCATTCATGGTACGCTCAAAGTTGGAGCGGTAGCTGTTAAATCGTTCTGGTGTTGATAGTCCATGAAATAAAAAGATGCTTTCGCCATCTTGAATCAGCGTCGAGAGTAATTCGATACTTTGTCCAGTCTGCGCATTCGTCTGTCTACTTTTGATAACTAGAGCTGGAAATCCATTGATGCGTGTTTCCTCTTGCCCTTCTACAGTTAGTTGCAGTTGTTGTACCATTTGACTACCTGCTTCGCGTAGTGTATTGCCTGGCGCGAACGTAAAAATAATAGCTCCATCACCCGCTTCGGGTACGATTTGTACTTGCTGAGGCGTATTGTTGACGCGCCATCCTCTGGGTACTGGAAATTCAAATTTCAATTCTGGATGATAGAATATACTATTCTCAACATAACCCTGTCGTGGATCTTCACCATATTTCATGCCATCTATCATCTTTAGATAGCTTTCTCGACCGATTTCAAAGTTTGTCCTGCTGACTTTTGCTTGTTGTTGCTCCGCCAATTGATGGACACGATCAAACCGATCCAACGGATTAGGGTGTGTAGACATAAAGTCAGGAATCCGCTGTGCTTCTCCTCCACTCAATCGACTGATCGTCTGGAAGAAGTTCGCCATTTGGTGTGCGTCGTAGCCTACTGCTGTCGAATATTCTACGCCCAACTGATCCGATTCGCTTTCATGCTCTCGACTATTGCGTAACATCAGCATCTGTACGCCTTGCGCTGCTTCATTTGCCATACTGGCTATCTCTGGCGATAGTACTATACCTGCGATCAGCCCTACTTGGGATAACATTTGATTGCGCTGTTGTAATGCACCATGTCGCCCAGTGACATGCCCAATTTCATGACCCAATACACCTGCGAACTCGGCTTCATTGTTGAAATGTGCCATAATGCCGCGTGTGAAGTAAACAAACCCGCCTGGCAAAGCAAAGGCATTGACTACGGGCGAGTCGACTAGTCGAAACGTGAATTTCAAATCTGGACGATGTGATACAGCTGCCATACGCTGCCCTTCGGCATTGATGTATTGTTGCAGTCGGTCATCGTCATAGATGCCAAAGGCAGCGACCACTTGAGGGTCACTTTGTTGACCAATTGCAACTTCTTTTTCTTCAGACATAACCAGTGCCTGCCGCTTTCCAGTCACTGGATTGACAGAGCAACTGCTTAAGATAAGAACTATAAACAACCCCCAAAGAACAGGTAGCTGTTTTGCTGTTAAGGTGATAGATTTCATATGTCTATTTTAATTTTACTGGATGGTCATATGGAACCTGTCTGCCGCCAGGCAGGCTTACCAAAATTAAAATAATCATTTTCTTGTGTG
>CAYLPW010000351.1:0-3172 GCA_964385665.1 uncultured Saprospiraceae bacterium | reverse complement strand
TTTAATGATTTTGATTTATTTTATTCTCTCGTACAAACATACGAGGCACATAGAACACATAGTTTATTCATTTATAGTACTTTAATTCACTTGATACGTAAGATAATTAGATCGAAATAAAGCTTCAACCGCTGAAATAGTCTATCGTCTAAGGTCTAATCCCCGAAAGCTTTCGGGATAACGTCTTTGAACCATGAAACTCTTCTGGAAAAAATACAAGTACGATTTCGTCCACTCCTTCCTTGGGTGGTGGATGGCCGTCTTTTTACTCAACGTTCTGATGTTTGTACCACAAGCCAATAGAGAGATCCTTCAAGAGTTTCTTTTCACATTTATCGTGTTTGTCACACCGCTCATTATTATTGTCAGCGGCATCTTTTTATTGACTAGTTTACTCTTTGAACGCACACAATTTCGACGACTGCCCTACGGCGTCATTTTAGTGTTACGTTCACTACTACACTTTGGTATTTTCTTTTTTGTTTATGTGCGATCACAACAGCCAGATAGCCCAATCCAAGCGACTTCCTACTTTCAAGAGCATTCTATTTTTCAATCGACGAACGGCTTTTGGGTTGGTAGTCTATATTTTCTCTTAGTCAGCTTTGTCATCAACTTTTTACGACAAGTCCACTATAAGTTCGGAGAGCGAGTGCTGCGGAATATGTTGCTAGGTAAATACCATCGTCCGCGAGTAGAGGAGCGCGTGTTCATGTTTTTGGACTTGACCAACTCAACGAGTTTAACGGAGCAATTGGGGCATGAAAAGTACAGTCAACTGATTAAATCTTGCTTCTATGATTTGACCGATGTTGTTCTAAAATACGATGCAGAAATTTATCAATATGTGGGCGATGAAGCGATTTTGACTTGGCAAGTGAAAGCTGCCGATCAGCGCATTCCCTTTATTGAATTGTATGAAGCGTATCGACTGAAGCTATTGTCGAAAGCAACCTATTATCAAAAGCGATTTGGCATCCAACCGTTCTTCAAAGCAGGCGTGAGTAAAGGAAAGGTTTCCGTTACAGAAGTCGGCGAAATCAAGCGAGAAATTGCCTTTCATGGCGATGCACTAAATGTTGGCTCACGCTTATGCGGACAATGCCGTATGCTGCAACGCAACTTATTATTTGACGCCGCACTGATGCCCCATATACTTTCTAATTGTCATCAAGATTCGCGTGCACATGGCGACATCGAAGTACGTGGGCGTAGAGAACCAGTAGAGGTCATGAGCTGGCAGATAGATGAAGCAGTTGATCATCCAAAACTCCAAAAGGCATGAATTTCAAATTATCTACTAAAATATCGCTGTTCCTCATCACGTGGCTGACGCTCATTCTACTGAGTTCATTCATTTTGTTCTATACCTTCAAAGGATTTAATGCTGCTTTTTGGAATGCTGTCCTTGAAATGGCGATTCGCGGTGCCCTCAACTTCGGTTTGCTCTTTTTATTATTTTCTAATACGGTTGAGTATTTAGATCGAAAATTTCCGTGGAAAAATCAAGTCGTTGTCCGTCTAGCTGCCAATCTTTTTGTCATTGTCGTCACTACGTTCCTTGCCACCTTTCTTAATCAATTATTAGGGCCTCCTTCCATCGCCAAAAATATTGAACCCTTCTTTCAATTTACGTTCATTATTAGTTTCTTTCAATGTTTAGCGGTATTTCTATTGATGGAAGGTTGGTATAGTTTTCAGCGTAATCGGCAACTGGAGTTATCTATCACACGACTAGAAAAAGAGAAGCTCGCAACGGAACTGACCGCCTTGCGCCAACAAGTCAATCCCCATTTTTTGTTCAATAGTTTGAATGTATTGTCGGAACTGATGCACGAAGATGTAGAGAAAGCGGATAACTTCATTCAGCACTTTTCACGCATCTATCGCTACGTATTGGACATCAATCAAGAGGCAGTCGTCACCGTTCAGCAAGAAGTCGATTTTTTGCAGTCCTATCTATTCTTACACAAGATTAGATTCGGTGATCATTTAAACATGACGATTCAGCTAGATGCCAGTAGTTTGCAGCAGTACGTTCCTCCGCTTTCCCTACAATTGCTGTTTGAAAATGCGGTCAAGCACAACGTGATTTCATCGACTCAACCGCTTCATATCACGCTGCAAAATGAGAACGGGCGATTGATGATGAGCAACAATATTCAACACCGACAAACACCAGCAGAAAGTACTGGCAAAGGCTTGCAAAACATCCTTGAAAAGTACCGATTGCTCACCGATCGCTTACCGACTTTTCAGCAACTGAACAATCAATATGTAGCTTCCTTACCACTCATTCAACCCGAACATTAATTAGTCTCTTACATGACGCTTGTCAAGGATTTACCTCAAAGTAAACCCTTCACCTTTAACGACTCAATATGATCCGCGCCCTCATCATCGAAGACGAAGCACTCGCCATCAATCGACTCAAACGACTACTAGAAAAGTGCATCCCAGAAGTACAAGTCGTTCATCAGTTAGGGACGATTGTAGAAGCAGTCAACTACTTATCCAAACAGCAGTCTGAGCTGGATTTGATCTTTTTAGACATTCATCTATCGGACGGAAGTAGTTTTGAGATTTTTGAGCAAATGAAGGTTCAAGTTCCTATTATCTTCACCACAGCTTATGACCAGTATGCGCTACAAGCCTTTAAACAAAACAGCATTGATTATCTCTTAAAGCCCATCGCGCAGGAAGAACTAGAAGTCAGTCTTCAAAAATTTAATCATTGGAACAGACAGTCTAATCAACCAATTGACTATCAGCAACTTGCCAATTGGATGCAACAAAACCAAGCACGACTAAAAGAACGTTTTCTGGTGCAAGTGGGCGCAAAATTAAGAACCATAGAAGTTGAGCAGGTTGCCTATTTTTACAGCGAGCAAGGCAGCACGTTTTTAGTAACTAATGAGGGTAAAAAGTACGCTATTAATTTTACGCTAGAAAAGCTCATGCAACAACTTTCCGACCAGCAATTTTACCGCGTCAATCGGAAAATCATCGTTCAACTCAAAGCGATTGAAGAAGCCTATTTTTTCTCCAAAACACGCCTCCAGCTGCGCCTTTCACCTGCACCAAAGTTTGATGTATTTGTACCGATTGATCGGCTAGTAGAATTTAAAAACTGGATGAGTGGAGCAGTCTAGTTGTGATTTGTTCAGAAAGC
>CAYLPW010000350.1:0-3196 GCA_964385665.1 uncultured Saprospiraceae bacterium | reverse complement strand
ATGATAGTCGCCTCGAAGTAGGGATTACCATTGTCGTAGTACCACTTCCAAGCTTCTACTTCTTCCGCTTCATAGCGAACGGTCATCCATTCTACTCCATTTTTGTGGTAGATGTTTTCGGCTACTTTCTCGCCTCCTTCGTATATTTTTTGCCAACGAGAAGAGGAGTTCGGGTAGGTGGTTTGAATGGTGTCTTGAGCGGTTGCTAGGGTGATGGTGTAGCAAATTGTGATGGAAAGGAGGATGGTGTTTTTCATGGAAAGAAGTTTTCTTAGTTTAATAATCTACGGTATTTGTTGTTACAGCATGAGTGTATGTAGACATTTTATATGAAATTTTTCAAGCTTTAGTCCGCCTCAAGCCGGCTAGGCTCTTCCTTTTTGCATTGCCAAAAAAGGAAGCAAAAACGCTAGACGCTCCAAACTGGTACAACCCCTTTGATACTTAATCAAGCCAACTCAGCCTCAAACAGTGGAGCGCCAGAGCCACCCGCCAAGTAGGACAGATTCAGCGTTATCTGCTTGATTCCGTTTTCTTCTCAAACGCTCGTTTTCTCGCCATTCACTTCTCTCAAAATTCTCGAAACTCTCCCTTCTACTCCGTCCTCAACGTTTCCGAAGGTTGCTTCCGTGCCGCTTGATGCGACTGTAAACTGACCAACAAAATCACCATGACCGCTGTAAATAGTGCGGCTAACAGAATCACCCAAAACTGTGGCTGAATCCGATAGGCGAAGTTATTGAGCCATTGATTGCCTAGATAAAAAGCAATCGGTAGTGTAATCAAAGTGGACAAACCGACGAGTAATAGGAATTCTTTGTTGAACTGGACGAGAATGCTTTGTACACTTGCTCCCAGTACTTTACGAATGCCAATTTCCTTCTGCTTACTCTGCGCCAGATAAGAGACAACCCCTGCCAAACCCATCAATGCCAACAGCAAAGTCATCAAACTCAATAGTCCCAGCAACACACCCATATTGCGCTCGCTTTCATACAGTTTATTCAAGTGCTGATCCATGAAGGTGTGGTCGAATGGACGGACGGTTTCTACGGAAGTGTAAGCCGTTTTGATTTTCTGAATCATGCTTTCCCAATTGCTGGTGTTTGCACGGACGAGAACCGTATAAATCCAAGACGGATTGGCAGACACTTCTAGCAGCATCGGTTGGGTTTCGATTCTTAGATTGTGATAGTTGTAGTCTTCCATGATGCCGTCGATGACATACGGAAACCCGAAACTCTGGTCTTCGTTTTGGTACTCGGGTTCGGTGACGATGGTCTGTCCGATTAACTCTTCTGGTGCTATATTTTGTGCTTTCGCTAGTTTTTCTGCTGCTGTCCGATTGAGCATGAAAATCTGTTCCTTTCCGGCTTCGAGTTGCTCACAAGCTCCGCAGTCTAAGCCCAACGTTTCTATTCCGCCCAAGTCTAGGTATTGGAGTGTGGCGTCGGCGAAGGTGAGGTCGCTACCTTCCATTTTGTACGTCGTCTGATTGAACATGTCAGCTCCAGGAATCGTATTGGCACCTATTGATTCTACCTCTGGAATCGCTAATAATTGAGGTTTAAGCTGAGCGAATTTCTCCGCACCGCTAAGTGGAAAATAGATAACTCCTTCTTTATTGAAGCCCAACTCTTTATTGGAGACATAATTCATTTGTTGATAAATGAAATACGTTAAACTCAATAGCGCAATTAACATCGTGAACTGTCCCATCACCAACACATTTCGGAAATTGAAGATGCGGTTTTGAGTCGTCCAATTGATTTTACCTTTGAATAAATGGAGTAGCGAACGACGACTGTACACCAAAGCAGGATACAAGCCACTCAATAAGCCAGTCGCTGTGAGCAAACCGATCAATAGCGTCAAAGTCGTCCAATGAAAAAGTATACTTATCGGAATTGCCGTTTGCATTAATTCATTGAAATAGGGGAGTATCAATTGCAGCAAAACCCAACAAGTCGGGAAGCACAACAACGCCAATAACGTCGCTTCCGTCAAGAGTTGAAAAGAAAGATCGCCAGCTTTCGCCCCCAATACTTTGCGCATCCCCAATTCCTGTCGCCGATCGGTGTACATGGCGATGGAAAGGTTTGTATAATTGATCCAAACGACGAGTAAGATGATGCCAGCGATGAGTGCAAAAGTGCTTAGGTAAGTGGTGTTGGCGGTCGCTTTCAATTCATACAAGCGGTCGGACGTAAAATGAATATCCGTCAATGCCACTGTCGAGAAACCTTTGAATAGTTCGTCTTCCAACTTGCCAGGATAAACCTGGTTCACCTCTTTATTGAATTGAGCGGCAATACTCGCCGCAGAAGTAGCAGGTGACAGTTTCAAGTACGTATAAGCTCCCCAACTTGGAATTTCTTGCTGATGAATAATGAAGTTGAAATCAAAATGGGTGTTGTTCGGCACATCTTCGACCACGCCTGCTAGGGTATAGCTGTCGTCTTCAATTGTCAATGTACGTCCAACGAGTTCTTGACGTTGCCACTCCGACCCAAACCAGCGTTCCGCTATCCGTTCCGTCAATACGATAGTCTCAAAACTGCTAAAAGCATTGGTTGCACTACCCATCAAAAAAGTCTGCGGAAAAATAGATTGAAAGGCTTCTCCAGTATTGGTAAATAATGCGTTTTCAGCCGTAAACCGATCTGCTCCTACGGTAACAAAAAACTGCGCTCGTCCTCCAATATCCGATTCCGTCGGCACAAACTGACAAACAGTCGTGACGCCATCGTATGCCCTCAAATGATCTGGCAGCAACTGTTGCGTCGCAGCATCCGAACTATAATAATCGCGAAATGGCACATTAGAATAAAGCTGATCGCGATATTGATACTCCATTCGGACAATCCGTTCAGGATCGGGAATGTGCTGATCGTACGTCCATTCATTGTTCAAATACAGCGCAATCAAAACGACCGCTACCGTCCCCACCGTCAACCCGACATAATTGATAATCGTAAATCCTTTGCGCCGACGGATGTTGCGCAGCGATGTTTTCAAGTAGTTGCTGACCATGAATACTTTGTTAAATAAGTAGTGGTGATTTCTTTTCTTGCTTATTTAACAATTTTTGTGCCAAAGCGGTAAGTGGTTGATTTTCAGTTAGCTGCTATTGCCTTTGTGACTGGAGTGTATAAAAGTGGACGGTGGGAGTGTATTGGGATGGGACAGGAGGAGA
>CAYLPW010000349.1:0-3199 GCA_964385665.1 uncultured Saprospiraceae bacterium | reverse complement strand
TGGATTAGGCGCATAGATAGAAATGACACCGTTATCGCCAATTTTTAAATACGAATTAATCTCAAACCACTCATCGGGCATCGCCAATACTTCTGCTTCGGGCTTGCTTTGACAAGACGTTAACCAGCTAAATCCTAGCACCATCCCACCACCTGTCGCTGCTACTGTTTTTAGGAAAGAGCGTCTGCCGTATGCTGTTTTTATTGTTTGCATGAGTTTGTTTGAGTTTTGATATAAATTGTGGATCACGACCTGTTAGACAACCAATGTAAGTAATTATTCTTTATTGCTTTCCATCAGTTTTGTAAACGACATATTCGTCAACTTCCAGTCTTCTCCTTGCTTTTTATAAACTTCTGTGACCATGAATGGATTAGTCACTTCTCTCCCACCGACGACTGCCAACAGTGTAATTCGATTCCAAACCGTCGCCATATCGTCAATCACTTCTACGGAAACTTCATGAATATCCGCTTGCTTATAGTGAATACCGCCACTTCTGATGATGTCTACTTCTCGCTCTTTTCCCCAAGTGCCACCCATATGTACAAACTTGGCTTGATCGTGGAAGAGGTCGGCTAACTGATCGGCTTTTTTATCTGCCATCCACTGCCATTTTTGTTTAGAAAGCTCGGTAACAGTTTCTTCAGGAGAAGGATTTGGAGCAATTTCGTGTGTGTCGCGCACCTTGCTAAACGTCAAATCTAGCAGCTTCCACCCGTTTGTTCCTTTGTGATAAATTTCTGTCACTGTAAATTCATTTGAAACGTCGTCTCCTCGGACGTGCGCCACTAAAGTAATGCGATTCCAAAGAATAGCCGTATTGTCAAATACTTCCACCACGACATCATGCACATCTGCTTGTTTGTACCAAATGCTGCCCGTCTCAATGATTTCGAGTTCTCTAGTTTTGTTCCATGTCCCACTCATGTGGACGAACTTCGATTGGTCGTGAAAAAGTGTGGCTAATTCATCAACATTTTTATCCGCCATCCATTGCCATTTTTGATTGGAGAGTGCTTTGACTTCTTCTTCTATGCTCATACCTTGCGCAAAAGCAAACGAGATCGTGCTAAAGATGAGTAGTAATAGGATTGATAATTTTTGCATATTAATTTGGTTAGTTTTCATGTATAAATCAGCTACATTAGCCTAGTTCAGCTGCCGTTTTGATGGCTGCTTTAATGCGTAAATAAGTTCCACATCGACAAATATTTCCATTCATCGCCTGATCAATATCTTGATCCGTCGGGTTTGGATTACTTTTCAATAAGGCAGCAGCACTCATGATTTGTCCAGCTTGACAATAGCCACATTGTGGCACATCATGTTCTAGCCAAGCCTGTTGTATAGGATGGTCGCCTTTTTCGGAGAGCCCTTCTATAGTTGTCACTTTTTTATCACCAACTGTGGCAATCGGCAATTGACAGGAGCGCATGGCTACACCATCCAGATGAATCGTGCAAGCTCCACACTGTGCAATGCCGCAGCCATATTTCGTACCGACTAAGTCGAGATGATCTCTCAATACCCAAAGCATAGGTGTAGCGGAATCGGCTTCGACTTGCCTGCGCTGTCCGTTGATGGTTAAATTATATGTTGCCATATCGTTTGATTGTTTCGCTTATTTATTTTTCCTAAAGGTATCAAAACGCCTTTTCTCCTTCATTGTATAAATTACGCTTATTTCTACCATTTTTACGGATTTGCCATGAGTTTCGCGATTTCCTACGCTGGGCGGACTAAATTTGTACAAAAAGTCAATGGAACTCACCTATCCGATCCATCAAATTAGTCAATACAACAAGGATAATAACCACCCAACTTTCCACCCGCTAGTCACGGTCATTGATTTTTCTAAAGCGAATAGAAGGGATTGGGGTGCAGCGACGACAGTCAGGTTTAAATATGATCTGTATTGTGTCTTTTTGAAAGACGTGAAATGTGGAGACATCCGATATGGTCGGCAGTACTATGATTATCAGGCAGGTACGTTGGTGTTTTTTAAACCTGGTCAGGTCGCTAATTTTGAAAATATGGGTAGTTATCAACCTTTAGGCTTTGGGCTGATTTTTCATCCAGATTTAATGTTAGGTACGACGCTTGCTAAAGTAATAGATGGGTATATTTTTTTTAGCTATCAAACACACGAGGCGTTGCACATTTCGGAGCAGGAAAGACAAATTGTGCTGGATTGTTTTGCGAAGATCGACTATGAACTCCAACAAGCAGTAGATAAACATAGTCGAAAGCTAATTACCGCCAATATTGAGCTATTCCTGAGCTACTGTCAGCGATTTTATGATCGGCAGTTTATGACAAGAGAACAAGTTAATAGTGGAATTTTAGTAAAGTTTGAAGCTTTACTGGATGACTATTTTCAGTCTAATCGACCCCAACAGATAGGTTTACCATCTGTCGCTTATTTCGCCGACGAACTTCACCTCTCCGCTAACTATTTTGGCGATCTCATCAAAAAAGAAACTGGTCAATCAGCGAAAGAATACATTCAAATTAAAACCATCAATGTCGCTAAAGAAAAGGTAATATCGACTAATAAAACGATCAACGAGATAGCACTTGAGTTAGGCTTCAAATACGCGCAACATTTTACTAGAATTTTTAAGCAAAAAGTGGGTGTGTCACCTAGTCAGTATAGAAACTTACCATGAAGAAGATGCCATTTAAGCTGTTTCGTCTAGTACAAGACACATATGATAAGGCATTAAACACTCATTCAATGCTATTTTGAATTCGTCTTTTCGTTCAATATATTGATTTAGCTCTAGTCCAGTAGAACCAAATGCTTTATGCCGCTCAATGACTTCATCTACCAAAATGATTTGTTCTATGAGATCACTGATAACGATAGCCTTATCTTGAATTTCTTCAAAGTGTTTCTCGTAAGTCATAAATAGTGCATTAATTTAAACTCAAGTTGATGAATTTAGAACTTCCACTGAATAGTCTCAATACTCATATCTAAAAGCGAAGCGATCTCTCATCTAGAAAAGACTCGTAATCACATTCTCCTCCGTCACACCTTCCGCTTCTGCTTTATAGTTCCGCACGATACGGTGACGCAAAACATATTTTGCAACCGCCTGAACATCAGCAATATCTGGCGAATATTTGCCACTAATCGCTGCATGACATTTTGCGCCTAAGACGAGGTATTGCGAAGCGCGAGGACCTGCAC
>CAYLPW010000348.1:0-3202 GCA_964385665.1 uncultured Saprospiraceae bacterium | reverse complement strand
TCGGTACGATGTCTGTTTCTAGAATGTTATAGATCGTCTCTGCATCTAGGTCATTCTGCAAGTTCTGATCTTGATAGGTACGCTCCAAAGGCAACGCCCAACCAGAATCTTCGCGGTAGCCTTCTGCCCACCAGCCGTCAAGTACACTAAAGTTGGTGACGCCGTTCATGGCTGCTTTCATGCCACTTGTCCCAGATGCTTCTTTTGGACGTGTTGGCGTATTCAACCAAACATCCACTCCTTGTACGAGCAGTTTTGCCGACTCCATGTTGTAGTTTTCTAAGAAAATCACTTTCCCTAAAAATTCTGGTCGCTTTGATATTTGAACGATTTCGCGGATGAGTGCTTGTCCACCTTGATCGGCAGGGTGTGCCTTTCCAGAAAAAATGAACATCACTGGACGTTCTGGATCATTCACAATTTGGGATAACCGCTCTAAGTTTGTGAACAACAAATGCGCTCTTTTGTAGGTCGCAAATCGACGCGCAAAACCGAAAATCAGCGCATTTTCGTCGATGTTGTTGATGACCTCAAAGGTATGTCGCGGACTGTCGCCTCGCTTCATCATGTCGTGTTGCACTTGCTTTTTGACATGGTCAATCAACTTTTGCTTGAGCGTATTTCTGATCTCGACAACGCGCTCATCAGACAGCTTATTCACTGGCTCCCAAGCCGAAGCATCAGATTGATTCGCTAAGAACTTTTCGTTTTTGTCTTTGGATAGTACTTCATGCCATTCGTTGGCGATCCAAGTTGGATAATGCACACTATTCGTTACATAACCGACGTGTACTTCCTCCCAATTGTAGCCAGGATACAGCGTACTAAACATTTTCTGCGACACCGTTCCATGCAACTCGCTCACACCATTCATTTCCTGCGACAAACGGGCCGCCAAATAACTCATCGAAAACAGCTCACCTCCGTCAGTAGGATGGATGCGTCCCAGCGCGATAAACTCTTCCCAAGAAATATTCATATCGTGTACGTACTCCCATAAATAGTTACGCAGCAGGTCTTCATGGAAATAATCGTGTCCAGCAGGAACGGGTGTATGTGTCGTGAAAAGCGCAGAAGAACGAACCACTGTTTTCGCTTCGTCCAAACTCATCCCTTCACTTTTCATCAACATCCGCAACCGCTCCAAGCCTTGAAAAGCAGCGTGTCCTTCGTTCAAATGATAGACTTCAAAGTCTTCGCCAGCTGCTTGTAGCGCACGCATTCCTCCAATACCTAACAAGATTTCTTGCTTCAAACGGTGTTCGTTGTCGCCACCATAGAGTTGATTCGTCAAAGAGCGATCTTCCCAGCTATTTTCGTCAATATCAGCATCCAATAAATAGATTTTGATGCGTCCGACCATCAACTGCCATACTTTGGCGTAGATCGTGCGACCTGGATATTGAATGCTTATTTTGATCCAATCACCACTTTCGTTACGTAATGGAACAAGTGGTAATTTCGTGAATTTCTGTGTTGGATAGTTGTTGATCTGGTCACCGTTCATGGTGAGCGCTTGCTGAAAATAGCCGTAACGGTACAGCAAACCGACGCCAGTCATGTTAACGTTCATGTCGCTAGCTTCTTTCATAAAATCGCCAGCCAAGACACCCAATCCACCAGAATATAGACGCACGGAGATGTGTAAACCATACTCCATACAGAAGTAAGCGATTTTCGGAGAGTCTGCTTTTGGCTTTGCAGCTAGATAAGCATTGAAACGTTTGTCCAGTGCTTTCAAGCGTTTCATGAAGTCTTTATCTTCGACTAAGGCTTGTGCTTTTTCATAGCTGATGCTATCTAAAAGGGTAAGCGGATTGTAGCGAATGTCATCCGACTCCCACACGTCATCACCTGCGACACTTCTAAAGAGTTCTATACCGTCTTTCTGCCACGACCACCACAAGTTGTTAGCGATGGCGCGTAAAGGAGCTAATTCTTTCGGTAGTGCCGCTTTGACATACACACGTTTCAACTTCAGTTGTTGATCTTGCAGTTGTTCTACCATAATGCTAGGATTTTAATCTTTTTTAAGATGATGTATCTATTTGACGGACAGTCATTGGTGACCACCAAATAGTTGGCGATAAGCAAGTAGCTTACGGCTCAAAATTGATAGCTGACTTATTGTTTTGTTGTTTGGATGCTTTTAAAAGTGGCGTGAAAGTACACATTTTTAGATGTTGCACCTAATTCCATTTGTCATTCTACGATACTTATACTGTTGCAGCTGATAGTATTACTCCACTCACTTCTCCAAAACCAACACGTATTTCTCCGTTTTGTGCATGTCCTCTCAGTTTAATTTCATCACCATCTTCCAAAAATGTTCGCTCTATGCCGTCCGCCAACTGAATAGGTCGTTTCCCACCAACCGTCATTTCCAATAAAGAGCCATAAGACTTGGCGGTCGTTCCCGAAATCGTGCCTGATGCTAACACATCTCCCACGCGTAAATTGCAGCCGTTGCTGGTATGGTGCGTTAATTGTTGGGCGAAGCTCCAATACAGGTATTTGGTGTTGCTACGGCTAATAGTTTGAAAAGCACCAGCTTTTGGCTTCAACTCCATCGCCAATTGAATGTCATAGTTGTTTTTGCCGCTTTGTTGAAGATACGGTAAAGGTTCAGGCAGTTGTGTCGGACTAGCTATTTTCACCGCTTCTAATGCTTCCATCGTGACGACCCAAGGCGACATCGAAGACGCGAAACTTTTCCCCAAAAACGGCCCTAATGGCACATATTCCCATCGTTGAATATCGCGTGCTGACCAATCGTTAAACAACACCATGCCAAACAAATGATCTTTAGCATCCGCAATAGATACAGGTTGTCCCAATCGGTTTTCCTTTCCTACAATCACTGCCATTTCTAACTCTACATCTAGCTGTCGAGTGGCTTCGAATGTGGGTGTTTTGGAATCGGCTACCAGTAGTTGTCCGTTGGGTCGCCGAATAGGCGTGCCACTTACAACGATGGAAGAAGCGCGTCCGTGATAGCCGACGGGCAGGTGCTTCCAATTGGGCAACAAGGCATTTTCTGGATCGCGGAAGAGCTTGCCGACATTGGTAGCGTGTTCTTTGCTGGCGTAAAAATCCGTGTAGTCACCGATCTCTACTGGCAAGTGCATATTCGCTTCTTGTTGCGAAACAAATAGCTGTGGATAATCGCGCAGCCAAGAATCGACATCACTAAGTAAGGCTT
>CAYLPW010000347.1:0-3224 GCA_964385665.1 uncultured Saprospiraceae bacterium | reverse complement strand
ATGAAAACATCAACATTAATCATCGTCGCTTTTATGCTAGTAACTCCCTTTTTTATGGCTGCTCAAGCTGTTCCAGAGCATGTCGGCGACTGGATGTATGAACTAACACAGGAGGACGGCAGCAAAGTGCCGATCAAACTTACGTTACAAAACAATGGTATGATATTGAGTGACATCGGCAATGATGGGACGATAGATGTCTTTGTCGTTTACACCATCAATGAAGACAAAATTACCATTCGGGATGTCAATACGGATAGTGCTTGCTATGACATCATTGGCGTGTATCAACTTAAAATAAAAGGCGGAACCAACACGGTCAAAGTAGTACACGATCCTTGTGAATCTCGACGAAATGGACATGCGGATATACAGATGAAGCGAATGCAGTAATTGAATATTAAACACATAGGCATAGAGTACACATAGCTTTTTCTACCAAAAAAAAGATTACTCTATGTGTTCTATGCTCCTATGCGTTTCAAAAAGCACACATTTTATTTTGCGGCTTAGCCAGTATAAGCCTACTGCCTCAGACTGATGATACATATCAAATTTCAAATCATAAAATAATGAAAAATACACTATTCCTACTACTAGCTACCCTTTGCTTTGCCTGCGACTTTAACAATACAGACACAACAGATGTAACGACTGAATCTACAGCAATAGAAGAAGTCGTCGATGAAAAAATTGTCATTGCTCAATACCAAAGCGCGGTGGTTTACCCTGCTCATGTAGAGTATGAATTTGTGGACAAAGCGGGAAATTCCATTCTAGTCAAAGAAGATACCTACGACTATGCATCTGATCCTGATATGGAAGTATCAGAAGATGATATTCCACTAGAATTACCTCCACGAATGTTAGAAGACGAAACGTGGTTGGGAGAAGATGAAAGCTTTCCTACTTCCAATCCTGCATTGATTGGACAAAGCTTCAAATTGTATTACAACCAAGAAGGCTATATCTACAAAGTAGAAAAAGAAAAAGAGATTAGCATTACCAGAATGATTTACAATTCAGCAGCGGTTTATCCCATGCACACCACCTATGAATTTTTGGATATGGAGGGTGAAAATATTCTATTCAATGTAAGTGAGGAAGAAAACGCAAGAGCAGTAGAGATACCCGACAATTTGCTAGAAGAGGACGAAGATTTGGAAGGTCTGCCAGGCGAAAATCCTGAGCTAGTAGGCAAGGCTTTCGATCTTCATTTCGATAAAGAAAATCGAGTGGTCAAGGTGGAATTGGTGGATAACTAAGTAGCTGATTATCAGACTGAATAGTCTACTATCTGTACTGACATCTAGATTTGTAATCCGTATTAAGCTTTACCAAAGTTAGCCACGCATACTGCTACACGCAACTTTAGCAAAGCCGCTTTTAGCCACAAAAATTATGGCTTTATAACAATTTGTACACGTATTATTTTTTAACACATAACTATTTTCAACTATGAAAACATCAACATTAATCATCGCAGCTTTTATACTGCTGACTCCATTTTTCATGTCTGCACAACCCATGCTTGGCGATTGGCTCACGGATGCTGAGACAGCAGAAGGCGTAGCCGTCAAAAACAAACTATCCTTCAAAAAAGGGGGTGAAATGCTAGTGGATTTTGGGAACGATGGCACGACTGATGTAGAATGCGTCTATACCGTCAAAGGCAATCAAATTACCATACAAGCCATCACTGCTGGTGATCCTTGTGGAGATACCATAGGCACTTGGGAATTTAAAGTTGAGGGCGATCTTATCTACACCAAACCAATCGACGAGCCTTGTGAGGAGCGACGTGGCGACGGATCGGGACTCACCATGACGCGGGTGAAATAAATACTATTTCGGCAACCCCTGAAACCATCTTTTCAACCATCTTTTTTTCAATTTTAAACAACACATTATGAAAATGAATACGAATGTATTTATCGGGCTATTGCTATGCCTAATACTAGGGTTTACGGGACAACAGCTACAGGCTCAAGTTAAAACTTCCGTGACTGGAGGAGTCGGAAAAATAGAAAACGAAGGGAGTGATGAACTTCAGTTACAAGCTCAAAATTCATTGGTGAGAATTTCTGGTTCAGAAGGAGACATCAATGCTTCGCTAAGAGTCAGTGATGAAGTTCATTCTACCTTAACAGTGGGACACTTTTTTGATGATTCTTTCAGAAAAGTATTAGCACTTGGAGGAAATTTTGATCATATCTTGCAGTTCGGAGAATTCCAAAATGATCTTTCAGAATTTACGCCTAAGATGACTTTTGGTCTTGATGGTAATGTAGGGATTGGGGCAACAAATCCAACAGAAAAACTACACATCATCGGAAATACAAAAATTGAAGGACGCTTAGATATAGCCACAACATTTCAAAACATCTTAATAGGAAACCTTACTGGAGTGTCTAATACCACAGGACAAGATAATATCTTCATTGGACTGGCTGCAGGAAATGGGAACGAGGATGGTTTTGATAATGTCGCTGTTGGTCGTGCTGCCCTTGCCGATAATAAAAACGGTTTTCACAACACTGCAAACGGATCGCTGGCTCTAAATTCTAATGTTTCAGGGGTTGGGAATACTGCAAACGGGCGGGAAGCACTTTTTACCAATACGGCAGGTGATAACAATACTGCTGTGGGATTTCAGGCTGATGTAAGTGCAATAAATTTAGTTAATGCTACTGCAATTGGGGCTTTAGCCACTGTTAATGCTTCCAACAAAATGCAACTTGGTGCTTCTACCACCACACTCTCCACATCAGGCGGTTATACCATCGTCAGTGATGGTCGTTTTAAGAAAAATGTGAGAGACGATATTGCTGGTTTGGATTTTATTATGAACTTGAAACCTGTCAGCTATCGCTTCGATTATCAGCAATATGATGATTTCTTACGTGGTGATAAAGGAAGTGAAAAGTTGAGTGAAGGCTACAAGCAACAGCTAAAAGAGAAGACAAAGGAGCGTGAACTAGGCTTCATCGCTCAAGAAGTGGCAAATACCGCCGATGAACTCAATATTCCTTTCAGTGGTATTTATCGTCCACAACACGAAACTGATAATTACGCGTTGGATTATGGTCGTTTGTCTGTGCCTTTGGTGAAAGCCACACAGGAACAACAAGCAGAAATTGAAGCTTTAAAGGCAGAAAATGCTGAATTGAAGCAACGCCTAGCCAAAATCGAAGCCCTACTCAGCAGAAAAGTAGAAACCAACA
>CAYLPW010000346.1:0-3239 GCA_964385665.1 uncultured Saprospiraceae bacterium | reverse complement strand
CTCCATCGTAGCGATACAATCCGCTATGCGAACCAATCAATAGATCGCCATTAGGTGTTTCTTGAATGCTCGTGATGGCATTGTTGCATTTGCCGTTGCCTACATTCATATAAATCAGTCCATCTTTGTTGTATTTGACGAGTCCTTTGCTCATCGTCCCAAACCAAAGTGTCCCTTTGCTATCTTCGAATAGTTCTGTGATGTACTCTCCGATTTGATCGTCGTAGTTGGGTTTTTGATTTACCAAATCATCAAATGGAGAGAATTGAAATTCTGAACTGCTGGAACTGGGCGTAGCAGCGATTTGACTGTTTATGGTACTTACTTCTGCGCTTTCTTGACAGCTAAACAGACTGACGCCGATGAATAGACAAAAAATAATAGGAATGGAATAATTCGATGTGAACTGCATAATGGATTGATTTTAATAAACAATAGGTCAAAGATATTCCGAGCTGTCCATCAGTACCGTAAAGCCCTGTAAATTAGTGTAAATGTATTGGTAAAGCATCGTAAACTTGTTTTCCACTAGTTTGATTTACTGTAAATTTGTGGCATGTACCGTTTCATCATCTCCGTTTTCTTTTTGGTCAGTAGTATCGTTTCCTCTAACGCGCAAGCGTATACCCAAGTAGCACGCGAAAAAGTGGCGATGCGCTTGATTGGACATCAAATCCTATTAGCAACAGGTGATAGTACATCGCGTGTGTTGCAAGTAGAAGCGGTAGATGATCGCTATCGCATCACATTCGAGTCTGACTTTTCATTTTCGCCAGAAACACTTGTTCCGACGATTGAGCGAGTCATGCGCCAGCATAAAATAGCCAATAGTTATTTAGTAGAAGTTCAGGATTGCGACAACGCGCAGGTGGTGTACAGTTATAGCATTGAGGAAGCGATTGCGTCGAGTATGATTCCTTGTGGTGGGAGAGCGTATCCGAAGGCTTGTTATGAAGTGTTGATTGCATTGGATCGCCCAATTCTGCCTACTTACGAGACAGTAGTGGACCCAGCTAACGCACAAACGCAGTACATTCGCTACGGTCTAGGTGTGGCAGTGATCTTGCTTTTAGGGCTTACACTATTTTGGAAGCGACAACCTACTGTTGATGCCGCGATAGCTGATGATTATCTTCCTATCGGTTGCTATCAATTTGATGCCAAGAACAATCAGCTACTTTGGGAAGATCAAAAGACGGAACTGACACATAAAGAGGCAAAATTACTGTTGTATTTACACGAGTATGCCAATACGGTACTCACACGCGAACAATTATTAGAAGAAGTTTGGGGCGATGAAGGGGATTATATTGGTCGAACGCTGGATGTCTTTATCTCTAAGTTGCGAAAGAAATTGGCAGGTGATGACAGCGTGAAAATTGTAAATGTGCGGGGCGTGGGGTATCGGCTGGTGATTAGGAGCTAAGGGTCTCGAGATATTATTTTCTTTCCCTAAAAACCATGTATCCTGATAGCTATCGAGGATGAAACACGTAGGCTTATAGTAGCAAACTGCAAAGTAGGACATATTTTTGAAACACATAGGAGCATAGAACACATAGAATAGTAATTTTTTTACAAAAAAAATTAGTAAAAACTATGTGTCCCTACTGTGTCTATGTGTTTGACAATCAATTAACTATACGGGTAAAATTTAAACAGTTACTTTTTTCTGCTACCTATAGCTAATCATAGCTCTCAGC
Source organism: uncultured Saprospiraceae bacterium (assembly GCA_964385665.1). Lineage (GTDB taxonomy): Bacteria > Bacteroidota > Bacteroidia > Chitinophagales > Saprospiraceae > JAAUTG01. Next base: position 1,536 of record CAYLPW010000346.1, on the reverse strand, counting down.
CCTTTCCTTTCCCATTTTTTATTTGCTAACGAGTCAAACTACTCACCTCTCGCCAACTCATCAAAAGCTGTTCGTTGATGTGAGGTGAGATCATACCACATAAATAAGCATGAATCAAATGCTTACAAATTGTACAATCCTATGTACAATTTGTAAGGAATTATAGAATAGCTAATTCTATTTCATAAATCCTTTCTCCTTCAACCACGTCTTCATGGTCTCATAGTACCCATCGCAAGCTGCCCAATTGAGTGCCGATAAATCCTCTCGCCAGCCACAAGTTATACACTTTTTCAAGCTGTGATTGCACTGCTCGAAGACCTTTGTCGTTAAGTCAGCATCTGTATTTTCTCCAATGGTTTGTTCATAGAGCAATTTGGTTTGTCGCCAATCAACCTGCGAGTCGTTTGCTCCAAATAAAGCCAAAACTGGCACATTCATTCTTGCTAATAACTCCTCAAAATTATCAATGTAGACCCACAAACCACTCTTTTCATCGAAATACCCTTTGCTCGTGTAAACTGCCTGCTGTGCGTTGTATTCCTTTTTCGCTTTTCGAGTGACAACTGCTGGACTTCGCTGATAACCAAACAAGCGTCGGCAAGTCCTATCCTGCGTGAGAGGTCGAATCGCTTTCAAGTACGCTTTGTAATCTGGAGAGGTACAATACAGTCGATGCCCCTCCTTCCATGCCTGATGAAGTCTGTTAGCTTCCGCTTCTGTTTTCCCTGCAATCAATAGATTGGATGTCAACAGGTAGCCAAAATTCTCCTTGTCATCCGTGCCGCTCATCGACATCCAAAAATCAATCGGCAATCGCTCATGAATCAAGGGTACAATCCAACCTGCTCGACTGATGCCCCAACAGCCAATCGTTTCTGTGCCTTCTAGTTGGAGTTCTTTCAACGCTTGTATCGCAGCAACTGCTTCATCCGCCGAGTTCTCGACAGGCTGCTGTGGATCAAATGTGCCTTCGCTACCACCACAGCCCATTTTGTCCCAAAACACAACGGTCAATCCAGCGTCTACCAGTTGATCGCGTAGTCTAGAAAACCAATTACCTTCCACAAAATTGGTGCGTCCGTAGCCTGGAATGAGTAGGACAGTCGCTTTTGTCGGTTGATCTTTGGGTTGTTCGATTAAGCCGTTGAGGGTTTTGCCTTCAAATTGGAAGTGGAAGGGGGTGGCTGTTTTTTGCGCGTAGGTCGTTGAGAAAGTAAATAGAAGAATGCAGCAAGCTATCTTTGATAAGCTAGTCATGTTTTGATCGGATGTTGATGTGTGAGAAAGACTATTCTATCTGTGAGAAGTTGCACATCTTCCCTCAATCCATTAGAAACTTTTTTACTTCATCTTTCCATGTTCATCCATTTTTAAAAATCCATCACGCACGGGATCTTCTAAAAATCAACAATTTTTCTTTTCCTCTAGCGCATCAAATACAGGATCGTGCGGATGGCATTGAATCTGTCCAACTATAGCGATACTACAGATGTCCGTCCACTTAGGAACGGTCAAACAATAACTTCCTGTTTT
>CAYLPW010000345.1:0-3241 GCA_964385665.1 uncultured Saprospiraceae bacterium | reverse complement strand
AGCGGTATTGGGTTAGCGTGGATCAAGCAATTGGTGGAGTGGCAAGAGGGAACCATTCAGGCAGAAAGTCAGCTCGGAGCAGGTAGTCAGTTTACGATTCAGATTCCGTTACCGAAACTGCCAGAAGAGGAGGCAATAGCCTATCCTCATTCCTCCTTGGTGACCACTAATCTAGCTATTTCAGAAAACACGGAAAGCGATCAACCTCTTTTGCTACTTGTCGAAGATCATGCAGATATTCGTTGGTATTTGCAGCAATGTTTGCAAGCGGATTATCAGTTGCAGTTTGCAGAAAATGGTCGTTTGGGGCTAGAAAAAGCAACAGCTATTGTTCCCGATCTTATTGTAACGGATGTGATGATGCCCGAAATGAATGGTTTTGAATTGGTGGAACAACTCAAGCAGGCAACAAGTACAAGTCACATTCCCGTGATTATTCTGACTGGTAAATCTTCGGATACCAGCAAGATTAGTGGACTGGAAACACAGGCGGATGATTATTTGACCAAACCATTTCAAGCAACAGAATTGCAGTTGCGTATTCGCAATTTGCTACGCAATCGACAGCGATGGATGGACAAACATCCAAGCGATACCACTCCTTCCACTCGCCCTACTCTACCCTCACAAGAAGAAATTTTTCTGCAACGCGCACGCGATCTAGTCGAGCAAAATAGGAGCGACGAAAACTTTGGTGTGGAGCAGTTGGGTGCAGCTTTACATTTGGATCGCACACAACTCTTCCGAAAGTTAAAGGCGCTGACTGGCGAGAATCCCAGCTATTTTATTCGTAGTATTCGGCTAGAAAAGGCGCGTGAGTTATTGCAGCAAAAAACGGCTAGTGTTGCAGATATTGCTTTTCAAGTGGGCTTTCAAAGTCCTTCCTATTTTAGTCGAAGTTTTAAGAAGCATTTTGGGCAAACGCCCGGAGAGGTGTTGAATCAGCAGCAATAGATTTGTGAATCTTCACCCAATCATCCTGAAACTAAACCACTGCTAATCAATTAGTTACAACCACCTACAACATAAGTGCAAGACACTACAACATAAGGTCAATTGAAAAAAGAGGGTTTGGCGCACCTTTGGTTCAAGGATTTAAACATCCCTCTATTTGAACACAAAAAAATTGATTCTTATGAAACGGTATCCATTTAATGTCAGCCATTTATTGACGGCTTTATCACTCCTTTTCTTACTCGCCACTGCTTGCAACAACAAAGACGAGATAGGCGATTTAAAACCTGAGTTCTCTTCCGAAGATGCGATGGATTTCGATACGCAGATTTCCAACTTATCCAATTTTGAACAAGCGACCGAAAACAACACGACTGAAAACATTAATTCTGAAGTCAGACGCGAAGGTGCTTTTGAATGTACCACAATTACGTATGGCATATCTCCAGGTTTCGATCAATTACTGACGCTCGATCCTGGCTCTGATGTGATCTATCCAGGTGCGCTACTGAAAGGCGAATCCATTTCAACAGGCGAGTACACAAGAATTTCAGCTGACCGAGCACCCATCACCTTGTCTGCTTCTCTGATCAACATTACTGGAAGTCCAGTTGTCGAGGTCAAAGACCCTTCTTTATCGACGGTTCGAGAAGGGATTAAAACGATCTTGAATCAAGAAGTCACTGGTGCTACGCCAGCGCGAATTAGCTACGAAATCACACAAGTCTATTCTGAAGAGCAAGTAGGTGTCGCCATAGGAGTCAACTACCGTTCAAAAGGACGAAGTGTCAGTGCTGCCATTGATTTCAACAACAGCAGCAAGAAGAATAAATTTATTTTGAAGTACTTACAAACCTACTACACGATAGACATGGATACTCCTGACAATCCGAGTGACTTGTTTACGAAATTGCCAGACGTGGCTTCCTTTGGTACAGTGATGCCAGTTTACGTCGCTTCTGTCGCCTATGGAAGAATGGTGCTTTATACGATTGAAACGAATGCTTCTGAAACGGAAATCAATGCCGCACTAGCTGCTAGTTTCAGCTCAGCAGATGGAACGATTGAAGGGCAATACAAAAAAACGATTGACGAATCGACCATCAAAGCGATTGTGATCGGCGGTTCGGGTGCGAGTGCAGCAGCGACCATCAACGGACCGAAAGAAATTTATGACTTCATCGCCGATGGAGGTGACTACTCGAAAGATTCTCCAGGCGCACCTTTAGCCTACAAACTGCGCTTTTTGAACAAAGAGGCAAGCGTAGCTAGAGTGGTGTTGAATACCGAGTATGCGATTAGAAGCTGTGATTTGGCGTTTCCAGAGTTTAAACTGACGCTTACTAAAATCACGTCTTCGCAACCCACAGATGTAGAAGTCTATGGGCGATTGGAGATGCGTTTGTATTCCACCAAATTGGGTGATTATTTAAGAGACGACCCGAATAATACAGGTATTGATAATGTACGATGGTACAGAGAAAAAGAGGATGCCGTAGATGTCCAAAACGACAAAACGTATAACATGCCCACCTCGATGACGTACACCATCAAGCCCGTTCGCCCGAATATGAAAACGGATTATATTGAATTCGACGGCGCGTTGCGCGACTCCAATGGCATCTTTGGTAGTGTGAGTTTGGGCGATGATCGTGAGATTTATTATTTAGAAGATTTGAAACTCAATGAAGTAAAAACTGTCAAGCTAGGCGGATTTGACGATCAGGTGGATGCGTATGGAACGATTACGCGGATAAAGTAAGGTGTAGCATAAAGCTAGGAACTATACATCCCGATAGCTATTGAGGATGAAACACATAGGCACATAGAATACATAGTAGATTGATTTTCAATACTTTACGAGTGGATTATATAGAGCTTTCGGTTAAAGCTAAAAATTTATAGCTCTCAGAGGATAAAGTTTAGAAACGTTTTGAACATTCTTAGCTAGATGGAGTGCTGCCATCAATGGAGTTGATAGATGGTAGCACTCCTTCCTGTTTAAGTTCATTGTAGGTCTAGTTTCGCGTTAAAGAACGATCATGCGGGTGGTTTTTCCAAGAACTAATCCTCTCATTCTCCTGTATAGCCTTTCAAACAAGCAATATTGTATGTCAACTCAAGAAGATTTACTGCTAGAGTTAACCATTCTAAAAGCGCAAATCCACAACATTGTCTATAAGCGACTCCAAAAAGTAGCCGTTCGATGGCTGTTAGTAACGTGAAATAATTAACTTTATATCATCAATTATGCTAATTCATAGTTGCATTTTGTACCTTTGTTTTC
>CAYLPW010000344.1:0-3248 GCA_964385665.1 uncultured Saprospiraceae bacterium | reverse complement strand
ATCAATCGCCTAAAACATGAAACTTACCACTTATTTTACGCTATTAGTGATTCCATTCCTCACTCATTGTACCGCACCAACAGAAGAAACCACCCAAACCGATCTAGCTGCCGTTCCTGGAAGTTGGATAGAAGAGCGTGTCGCTTCTACTAAAGAACAACTCATGCAAAGTGACGCGGGACAAGTTGTTTGGCAAGCGATGGAAGCACATGGTGGACTCACGACTTGGTATGAAAATGGACCGATCCAATTTCGATTTAACTATCAACCTTTGGACGGCAGCACCCCTAGAGATAGCTACCAAACTATTGACACGTGGCGTTCCAAAGCTCGACACGAAGTGGCTGACAATCGCGAGCACCAATATGGTTGGGATGGCGAACAAGCTTGGGTATTTCCTGATACCTTGAACATGCCATACAATACACGCTTTTGGTCGCTAACGCCTTACTTTTTTATGGCTCAACCTTTCTTACTCGGAAATGAAGGAACAAACTTAGAACTGCTTCCTAGCCTAACGTACGAAGGTCAAGAACAGGATGTTATCAAGGTCACATTCGATGCTGGTGTAGGCGATGCACCTGATGATTATTATGTGATGTATTTTGGACAAGACGATCACGAGCTACAAGTGATTCGATACATCGTTTCCTATCCTGGCTACTTTGAGAAAGGAAAACATCTACCAGAAAAGATCATGACTTTGAGTGGAAAACAGGAAGTCGATGGCATTCTATTCCCCAAAGCATATCAAACCCATTGGTGGACTAACGATAGTATCGGTGAACATATCACTACTATTACTTTATCTTCTATCGTTTTTCTTCCAGAAACCAAGGAGAGTTACTTTGACGTACCAACAGCGGCGAGAGTGTTAAAAGAATTGTAGACCGCCCTATACAGTCTTTGTTGGAATACCCGCTCCATACTCCCTATATGTTTAAAAGAGAATCAATCGGCAAAAAGAGATGCCAGCGTAGAAAATAGGTTGTGTCAAAATATTGTCAATTAGGATTTTTTTTTAGTGTGAAAATCGAACATGGAATCAATATTTCTAAACTATTGCACAACCATTTTATGTAGAGATAATACATTTGTGCATTGTAGAATAACTCCTTTCCCTAGCATATCTATTCCCTTCATTATTAGCACATTATATATAATTAATCATACTAAATATTACGGCTGATTTAGTTCATATTGACTCTGGTTAGCAATTTGATTTTAAGTATGAAATCCTAAATTCATACCATATCCAGAATTTTCTGTGGGAGAATAGCGTGAACAAAATATTTTAGTTCGCGTTAGCTCCTCATCAATAAACGAATTAATATTTATGCTATTATCTAACATTCTATTAGCAGCCACTTTAGAAACAGGAGATTACGTAGGATTCACGTTTTTCATCGGTTCTATGGCTATGGCAGCAGCTACCGTTTTCTTCTTTTTCGAGATGCGGAACATGGATCCAAAGTGGAGAACTTCCTTATTGGTCTCTGGTTTGATTACCTTCATTGCTGCTGTTCACTACTATTACATGCGCGATTTTTGGGCAGAAAACCAAACATCGCCTACAGAATTCCGCTACATTGACTGGATACTGACTGTTCCATTGATGTGCGTTGAGTTCTATCTGATCCTAAAAGCAATTGGAGCAAAATCCAGTTTGCTATGGAAATTGATCGCTTACTCATTGGTCATGCTAATCTTCGGTTACCTAGGAGAGGCTGTCTTCCCTGAGCAAAGCGTCTTGATGGGTATTCTATCAACACTAGGGTACATCGGTATTTTGTATGAAGTGTGGTTCGGTTCTGCTCGTAAGATGGCGAATGCGTCAACGAGTCCACAACTACGCAAAGCTTTCAACGTATTGGCTTGGTTTGTATTCGCAGGATGGGCAATTTACCCAATCGGCTACATGGCAGGTACAGAAGGTGGATGGTTGTCTGGTACGTCATTGAATGGCAACATGGACATCATCTACAACATCGGTGATGCCGTCAACAAAATCGGTTTCGGTTTGACGATCTATGCTTTGGCAGTTGCTTCAACACCTAAGCAAGCAGCAGCACCAACGGCTACATCTGCAAGAACAGTGTAAACTTATTTACGACAAAGTAACAACAAGGTTTACTTCGAGTGTTGCATCTCTTTGCAGCACTCGATTTTTTGCTATAAACAAAACGATACAACATGAAACAGAAGATTGGTATTCAGTTAGGTATTGTATTGGTTTTGGTAGCCTTGTATCATACTTTTGCTGCTCATTTAGGGCAGGCTCAGTACGTTATCTGTGCCACAGCTATTTTGGTATTTGGCATTCCTCATGGTGCCATCGACCACCTGTTAGAACGTCATTTTTACAAAGACGACAATCGCTTTCCCAATAGTCAACGCTTCATCCTCTGGTATGTCCTTTGTATGCTGGCTTACCTGGTTGTTTGGGCACTTCTCCCCTTCCGCGCATTACTAATCTTTATTGCTTTAGGTATTTATCATTTTGGGCAAGAGTTTATTGAAGAGAGTAGCACAGCTCCCAACCGAAAAGTAGGCTTTCTCCTATGGGGGAGTTTGATCTTAGTCATGCCTTTGTTATTTCACTACGAAGATAGTGTAGCGTACGTATTGGAGACGACAGGCATCACTTTACCCACAGCATCCTCAATGCAACTTAATCTACTCGCTTTTAGCATTCCCATTGCCAACCTCCTTTACTTCAGCCATTTATACATCAAAAACAAAATCGAAAAAGCTTCCTTTATCCATGTCTTGGCTCAAATTGTGGTATGGACATTGGTGTATTGGAACACGCCTTTCATTATTGGATTCACGTTGTACTTCGTGATTTTCCATTCCTTTAACTCCATGCAGCATCAATACGAAGCCCTACTCAACTTCAAAAAGAAATACCACATCAAAAGCTACCTGCGCGACTTGAGTGCATTTACGTTGCTTTCCTACTGCGGTGTCGTTTTCTTGTTTTTCTTTATGAGCGGACAGGAATCGCAACAGTTGATGCTCTATTCTTTAGTTTTTATTTCCATTTTGACGCTACCACACATGATGGTGTTTGAGCATTTCTATGCACATCGGAAGTCGTAGTCTAAAATACACTGGTACACTATCATAGACCGCCTTAGCGGTAAATCCTATAAGTTTTCGTTTATAGTATAAATAGTGCGTATCTACAGACTACTTATATGACCTAAAATGTACTTATATGTTTAAATATAAAAGCACTCATTATC
>CAYLPW010000343.1:0-3263 GCA_964385665.1 uncultured Saprospiraceae bacterium | reverse complement strand
ACTAATCCATGAAGTAATGGGATAAAGGGTTCCTATTACTGAGTTAAGAATGTGCATATAGCCTTTGCTAAATAAGCATTATTCTAACGAAGAGTAGTGCAAAAAGATGAAGTCAAGAATGTGAATTTATTTGTTCAACGTTCCTTAGTACTCCATTTTTTTGTGTATGGTTTATATCTTATTTCTCTTTGAATGAGTTTTGAAGGATACCATACTATTCGAGCACTAGCGGTTTTATAGTCTCATTTGTGAGCTATGAAATGCCTTAGTCTGAGTTCAATAATAAGTTTACATTCTTGAGTGTTCGACTTTTGATGGAAGCATCTATTTATTCTGCATATCTGCTTCCAACAAAACTCGAACAATGTAAATTTAATTATTTCACGTTACTTACGCTAGAGGTTTTCATTCATTATTTTATTCACAGCTTTCTCATGTCTAAGTAGCTACCTGAAAGCGGACAGATGTATACATCTACTGATTATCGGCGAGATGATCTATTGTATTTTATACCTGCTTGCCATCAACTAACCACTTAACATTCAACAACTCTTTTATCATGAAACAACTTTTACTTTCTGCTATTTGCAGTGTTTTTGCCTGCACACTGTTTGCACAGGGCATCAGCGGAAAAATTGTAGATTTTTCCAACGCACCGATATCCGATGCGTACATCTATACGTCTTCCAAAGACAAACACACCCACAGTAACGCGTTGGGCGAATTCCAGATACCAGATGCTGTAGTCGGTGATACGATTGTGGTTAGCTTCATTGGTTTTGAAACAGTACGGCAACCACTCACAGCGACTGACTTGCGAAAAAACATTACTATCAAATTGGAATCGGAAGCCTTTGATTTAGAACAGGTGAATATCACCAATTCTATTAAAGCCATCAACACGGTGACCAGTATTGACTTAAAGGTATTTCCTGTTAATTCGTCGCAGGAGTTGCTGCGGAGTGTACCAGGTTTGTTCATCGGTCAACATGCTGGAGGTGGAAAAGCGGAGCAAATTTTCTTGCGTGGCTTTGATATTGACCACGGAACAGATATTGCGATCAATGTAGACGGAATGCCAGTCAATATGGTGTCTCATGCACACGGGCAGGGCTACTCAGACTTGCACTTTTTAATTCCAGAAACGGTAGAAAGTATTGACTTTGCAAAAGGACCTTACTATGCCGATCAAGGGAACTTCAACACAGCAGGTTACGTCAATTTCAAGACGATGGATCGTTTGGATAGAAGTTCGTTTGGTGTAGAATTTGGAAGTTTCAATACCTTCCGCATGGTCGGCTTGATAGACTTATTGGGCAATCAAGAAAAACACAATGCCTATGTGGCTTCTGAATATATTTTGAGTGATGGCCCATTCGATTCGCCACAGAATTTTCAGCGCATCAATGTGATGGGTAAATATTCAACGGAATTAGCAGATGGTGGACAACTTTCACTTTTAGTTTCTCGCTTTCAAAGCCGATGGAATGCTTCTGGTCAAATCCCACAACGTCTGGTAGATGACGGAACCATCTCTCGATTCGGTGCTGTGGATGACACAGAAGGAGGCAATACAAGCCGTACGAATGTAGCTATTGCACACACCAAACGTGTCAATAGTAATGTCTTCGTGAAGTCTAATGCTTACTTTAGTCACTACGACTTTGAGCTATTTTCTAACTTTACCTTCTTTCTAGAAGATAGAGAAAATGGCGATCAGATTCGTCAGTTTGAGGATCGCCGTATCTATGGCGTTAACTCCACGCTATTTCAAGAAACACAGCTATTTGATACCGATCTGGAAATGTCGTATGGCGTTGGTTTACGCTTCGACGACGTAGACGACAACGAACTATCGCGTACGGCTAATCGCATTACTACTTTGGAGCAATTAGCGTATGGAGATGTAGAAGAAACTAATCTATTCGGCTTTATCAATGCAGAGTTAGACTTCGACAAATGGATGATTAATGCTGGTTTGCGATTGGATGCTTTTGAGTTTGATTACGTCGATTTGCTAAGTCCTACTTACTCGAACGAGAGCACGATCAAAACCATTGTGACGCCTAAGTTGAACATTATTTACAATCCCAGTACCGAATGGCAACTGTTCTTGAAATCGGGTATTGGCTTTCACTCTAATGACTCGCGTGTAGTCATCAACAAAACAGCAGATGATATTTTACCAGCTGCCTATGGTGCGGACTTGGGAGCAGTCTGGAAGCCTCTCCCTCGTCTTTGGATTAGTCCAGCCTTATGGGTGTTGTACTTAGAGCAAGAATTTGTCTATGTCGGAGATGCAGGCATTGTAGAACCAAGCGGTAAGACCTTGCGTCAAGGAATTGACTTGTCGATGCGCTATCAGATTGGTCGTTATTTGTTCTTGAATGGCGATGTCAATTATACCTACGCGCGTGCGACGGAGGAGGAAGAAGGGGCAGATCGTATTCCATTGGCACCTGAATTTACGTCAATGGGTGGGTTGAGTTTCCGTCACCCAAGTGGCTTCAACGCGGCACTGCGTTACCGCTACATCCGTGATCGTCCAGCAAATGAAGATAATTCAATCATCGCAGAAGGTTACTTTATTACCGATTTCAACGCCAATTACACGTTCAGTAACGTAACGATTGGTATGAATATAGAAAACTTATTCAATCAAGAATGGAATGAAGCGCAGTTTGCCACAGAGTCTCAACTTTTGAATGAACTAGTCCCTGTGGAAGAATTGCATTTCACACCAGGTGTGCCTTTTTATATTGAGGGAACGATTAAGTATAGTTTTTAGGAGAGTTTCGAGAGGTGAGAATATTTTGAGAGGTGAAGGGTGAGAGTTTCGAGAGGTGAGAGGTGAGAGGTGAGAGAGTACGCGATTTCTTCGAATTCAGTGCTTTATGCTTTTGAAAAATGAAACTATAATGGGCAGCTAAGAACTATACAAATTGGAAACACATAGGCACATAGAACACATAGTAGATTGGTTTTCAGGATTTTGCGAGTGGAGAACACATAGCGTTTTCGGCTAAAGCCAAAAAATGTATAGCTCTTAGAATGGGCAGATCAATTGATTGATATGTTTAGAAACAAGAGGGAAATTACCGTAGTAATTTCCCTCTTTGTTTTGAGCTAAAATTGATGAGATGAGATGAGTACGATTGAAATCGTACCCTTTTGTTAGGACTGTCTATCCAATTTGCGGATGATAACAACAGCGTATGACTTAAGCAGTGTAGAGGCGAAGCGATCTAAAAATCTCCTTTTCG
>CAYLPW010000342.1:0-3314 GCA_964385665.1 uncultured Saprospiraceae bacterium | reverse complement strand
GGAGAATAGTCAAAAAAGCCCATCCGAACGAGTCGAATGAGCTTCAAAAAGAAGTATTCCCGATAGCTTCCGATAGATCGGAACAAGTTATTGGGATAATTTTTATAGCAAGAGGCGGCAGGGAGACATGACGTGTTTTCAAATTACGCTATGTTCCAACTTATTTCCTAAATTGGTGTCTTTTTCATTTAATTAATTGATTATCAGTAAATTAGGCTACTGTCTTTTTGCAAAAGGTCGAGTAGAACAGAATAAATACAGCGTATAAGATGCACAATTGATGCTATTAAAAATCGGCGCGCTATACCTGCTACATGACTTATAACTAGGTAGCATCTTTACAGGATGTATTCAGCAGTCACAGCATTGGTTACCGATAGTTTATCCCGATGAGATAGACAGTCTAAGCTATCTTGTAAAGATTATAGATCGGTAATGAACTCCTTCCTATCGTATAGCATCCCATTGGGATACTACCCAATTATAGCCTACCAACTACTACAGCCCTTTTACAAGATGAACCGAACTGAAATAATTGACAATCAATGGACTACATCGTATTTACTGTCGCCAATTTAATGAAATCCATCTGGTACAATGCGCACTTCCGCGAGCGATAGCATACCTCTTCCATTGAGTTGAACTCGAATGTAGCGTCCCGTTCTATTTGCAATCAGCCTTTTTACTTTGCCATTATCGCCTGTAATATTGAATACCTTGATAGCGCCACTGTTGCCGTTTGCTTGGTTGATCGTCTCATTTAGATTGGTCGAAGTGAAAGGCACATCGGAAACAAATACTTTATAATTGCTCAAGCGATTGCCACAGCAGTCTGTACGATTCCACAGCTCAATCTTATTGATGGGTGTATTCTGATAGTCTGCCCCCAAATCTACTTCCCAGTAAGGATTGTTCTCTGACTGCGTATGCGTGACAGAAGGGCTTTTTGCGAAATAATTGCCATCGATATTGCCATCTATCGCTCTAGAGCTATGACCATCCCATCCTGTAGAGGACTGTCGAGAAGAAGCATTGATACCTAAATGCGGTAACTGTACTTTTGAAAAATCCACGGTCGGGAAGATATCGTATCGCTGACTTTTACCTTTGGTCGACCACTTTGCCCAGAAGAAATTATTTTCGCTCACGTAAACTCGGCGTGTGTAGTGATATTGATGAAAGTATAATTGCTCTACTTGATTCCAGTCTGGCGGAAATTTCCAAATGCCTTCTGCGTAGCCTGGCATATTACTCTTCGCCCAAGTGGGCAATGTGTGTACAGCTGGTGACCAACCACCTGCATCCATCAAATCTTTCCAACTGTTGTAGGCACCGCCGCCACATTGGGACAATTGATACCATATTTTGTGGTATTGCGCATCAGAGATATTGGTCACCTTAAAGTCGGATATGGATTGACTGACGGTTTTGCTAGTCGAGTAATTGGCACTGATAGAAGTAGAAGGTCCACTTTTGTCAGCTGATACGCTAGCACCTATGTCAAATCCTGTCGTTGTTGATACATTGCCTTGGTTATTTACATTCTTTGGTTGATCGCTGTCTAAGTTGACCAGCCATTTATCCCCTTGTTTTCGACCAAAGTACATCCCGAAATGTTGGTAGAGTTTTTCGGTGTAGTAGCCTCTATCATCCGAACGACTCCATTTCATGGAGCCAGGATTGACGCCTGTACCTGAGGTGGTGATTTTCATCCACTTATTGAGTGGACTAGTCGAAGCATATAAGATGATGTTGTAGTTCAAATTAACCTTCGCTTTTTTGGTATTGCCGCCGCTCCACTCTCTTTGTGTCCAGCCTAAGTCGATATGGTATTCTGCATACTTCGGAAGACTGTTTACAGGAGCACTTTCTTCTATTTTAAATGCTATTGGGCTAGGTCCGCGACTGGCGACTGGATCATTGAAGTCGGGTATCAGACTACCCGAACGATTATCTATTTGAATGTCTCTGGCTTTTCTTTCATTGATCTCAATGGCATCTTTCGTCTGTTGTAACAAAAGATTCATCATATCCTCTGGCACAGTGAGGCTATTTTCTAGTTCCTCTGCTTTTAGTCGCTTGGCTCTCGCCTGTTGTTCTTGTTCTAGTTGCTGCTTTCTTTCTTCTGTCAGTTGACTACGATCTAAGTCAGCACGGGCGACCGTTTCCATATTTTGGTCTGCTGCATCAGGATCAGCTATCTTCTTCAAAGCGGTGTTTGGCGTTACTTCCACTAAGGTTACATTGACGCCTCTTTTGTTCGACTTTGATTGCACGATGACGACTCTGGCATCCATCCCTAGTCCAGTCAACTCAGATAGCGATTGCTGATCTACATTTTCCAGTACCATTGGAATATGTCGTGCCATGGCTTCTTTGACATATTCATTTTGATGTATTGTACCTTGGTCAAATTGTTGGACATCAACGAATACCATTTTGGTATTCTTCAGTTGATTCTTCAAACTTTCTTCGGTGATAACTGGTGAAGGTGCTTGGATCGTTTTGCGTTCAAAACGTTGATTACCAATGACTTCTTTCTGCAAAGGAGTTGTCTTTCCAATAACGACGTTGGTTTGTGCTTGAAGTCCGATGCTCAACAGCATAAGAAGACTAAGCATTAGTAAATTTGATGTTTTCATAGTGATTGATTAGTTTTTAAAAATAGTTGAATCGTTTTTCTATAATACCTCCCCAACAGCATGGATATAGTTCACCTACTATTGCCTAGCGCAACATGAAAAGTAAAAGGACATTGCTGTCGCTTGTAGGGTATTCATCTGTGAATGAAAACAAAGGCGATCAAGTAGATCTGAGGTTGCTCAGTAGCAATATCGGATGTGTACGATTTAGTCGTGCTTGATGTGGATGATGAGAGGTGATGAATAGTTGAAAAATATGTCAAATGAAAGATGGAAGAGCGTTTTCATAGGTAGTGTGTAATTAAAGTTAGTAAAGTGAGCAGAACAAAGGGGGAGACTAGTACTGTTTGAGTACATGCTGTTTCATTTTGTTTTGCTATGGCATAAAGATGTGTAGCATAGCACAAAAAGGCTAGCACATATCTTGCAAGGTCTAGCACTGGAGAAAAAACAGGATCGTGCAAAATTTATAAAATATATTCAACTAATTGAATATCAATTAGTTAGTTGGATGTTTCAAAAGTCGTCGGTGAGACACCAAATTCTTTCGTAAATGTGTGCGTGAAGTAATTTAGATCATTGAATTCTACTTCGTTGATAACGATCATTTTCACTCGCGTAAGCAATCAACAATTGCCATTGACTTTTGGAGTCGTAACCCATCACTTAGAC
>CAYLPW010000341.1:0-3322 GCA_964385665.1 uncultured Saprospiraceae bacterium | reverse complement strand
GTAACAAGTAAAGGAATAGAAAGAAGAGAGTGGGTCGCATAGTGGATTATTTCTGTTTAAAAGAGGTTTTCAAAATGGATACAGTGATTCTCAATTTGAGAATGATGATTGTTTCTATTGTTGGGTAATTTCCTATTACCAGACAATTTTAGGCTATCTATGAATGAAGTTGTCCAACAACGGGAATTTGCGGGATAGCAAAAGACACTATACTAGCGAATTGCTGAGATAAGTACTAAACAAAATATATTGGTTTGATCTACAACTAATTACGTGACAAGTCTAATGTCTAAAATCTAACGTCTAATATCTCTAAGAAATTTAGGAATATACTGATTTTTTATGTTATTCCCAAATAGCGTAGCAAGCAATCCATAACTTCACCATTCCGTCAGATAAAATCCTCATTAGCTGCCATTATTACATATATTTTTAAGTTGCTCTGCCATACTGACCGCTTTTGCACAAACGCATTGAATTTGCTGTTACACCGAAGTAGACAAAAATTTACTCGATGCAAAATAACATATTATTCAATAGCGACCCTGACAACCCAGATACTGATGGTGTAATGGACAAAGAAACCATCACTGCCGAACTCCGAAGAGCAGAAGATATTATTCCTGATGAAATCATTGTCCTTCCTTTATTGCAACGTCCCATTTTTCCTGGATTAGCCTTGCCATTGACCTTTAGCGGCAAAGCCGACCTGAAAGCCATTCGACAAAGTGTTGAAAATGAAGGTGGTTACATTGGTTTGTCCTTAGTGAAAGATGCGGATGAGGTGCGTGATGAAGATGCCGAAGGTACGCAGCAAATCAAGCACGATGAAGTGGAAATGCACGAAGTCGGTACGGTGTTTCAGATTATGAAAGTCGTGCCTGTTGCGCCAGAAGTCGTTCAGGTATTGGGGCAAGGAATCACCCGTTTTAAGAAGAAACGAGCTATAAAAGGCGGTGCGTACAAGAAATGGGAAGTAGATGTTTACCATGAACAAAAAGGAAAAGTCAGCAACGATCTAAAAGCGTATATGATGGCGATTTCTTCGGAATTGAAGGAGTTGTTGAAGTTAAATCCATTGTTCAAAGAGCAAGTAAATATGGTAGTGGCGCAGTTGAACTACGATGCGCCAGGCTTGACGATGGATGTGATTGCGAATTTGCTGACTTCTGGTAAAGAAGATCTACAAGATTTGCTGGAGACCTTTGAGTTGCGCGAACGTGCCAATAAGCTTATCGGCATGATCAAGAATGAGTTTGAAGTGGCGAAGATTCAGAAGCGCATTCAAGCTCAAATCAATGAGAAAGTCAGCGACCAACAAAAAGAATTTTTCTTGCGCGAACAGCTCAAAGCGATCAAGAAGGAGCTGGGTATGGAAAAAGAGGAAGGGCAGAGCGAGGTCGAAAAAATAGAGCAAAAGTTAGCGGAAAAAGAACTGAGTGAGGAAGCGATGAAAGTGGTGAAAGAGGAGTTGAATAAACTCCAAACCATCAATCCACAGTCGCCTGAGTTCAACGTGACGCGTTCGTACTTGGATTTGATTGCCGACTTACCTTGGAGCGAATATTCGGAGGATACCTTAGATATCAAAAAGGCACGAGAAATTCTGGATTCAGAGCATTATGGCTTGTCCGACGTAAAAGACAATATTTTAGAATTTCTAGCAAGTGTTATCAAGCGAGGCAAAATTGCTGGTTCCATCATTTGTTTAGTCGGCCCTCCAGGTGTTGGAAAGACCTCTATCGGGAAGTCGGTAGCGGATGCATTGGGACGCAAATTTTTCCGCTTCTCTGTCGGTGGGATGCGCGATGAAGCAGAAATCAAAGGACACCGCCGTACTTATATTGGCGCGATGCCCGGCAAAATTATTCAAGCTCTCAAGCGCGTAGAAGTTTCTAATCCAGTCATCATGTTGGATGAGATCGATAAGATAGGAAGTAGCTTTCGGGGCGATCCAGCTTCTGCACTCTTAGAAGTTCTTGATCCTGAGCAGAATACAACCTTTTTAGATCATTATTTGGACATTCCTTACGACTTGTCGAATGTGCTATTCATCACCACTGCCAATCAGTTAGAAACTATTCCTGGACCACTCTTAGATCGAATGGAAATCATTCGTTTGTCGGGTTATATTCTACAAGAAAAGGTAGAAATCGCCAAGCAGTATTTAGTGCCTAAGCAGTTGAAAGAGCATGGGTTTGAGAAAGACGAAATGACATTTACGGATGAAGCCTTAGAGTTGATTGTCGATAAATACGCCCGAGAAGCTGGTGTCCGAAATCTGGAAAAACAAATTCGCCGCATCATCCGAAAAGTGAACTTAAAGATCGCTGAAGCCGAAGAAATCAAGTTTGAAGTGGACGCCGAAGACGTGCGCGAGTTTTTGGGCAAACCTATTTTTAGAACCGAAAAACTCTACAACAGTCAGATTCCTGGTGTCACATTGGGTTTAGCGTATACTTCTATGGGTGGCGCGACCTTATATATTGAAGCAACAGGCATTCCTGCTAAAAATGGTAGCTTCAAACAAACTGGGCAACTCGGCGATGTGATGAAAGAGTCCGCACAAATTGCATACAGTTTCATCCGCGCTAAAGTCAAAGAGCTGTATCCCGACAACGACTATTTTGAGAATCATGCGATTCACTTGCATGTACCCGCTGGCGCAACTCCCAAAGATGGACCTTCCGCAGGTATTACAATGGCACTGGCGTTGTACTCCTTAGCGACTGGAAAAGCGATCAAAGACAATCTAGCGATGACAGGCGAATTGACCTTGACAGGGAAGGTATTACCGATTGGTGGAGTACGCGAAAAGACCATTGCTGGTCGCCGTGTCGATGTGGATACACTTATTTTTCCAGCAGATAATCAGCGGGACTTTGAAGAATTGCCAGCGTATATTCAAGAAGGGTTGGAGGTACACTTTGCAGATTACTTTGATGACGTGTTGCAGGTAGCAGTTCCGTAGAGTTGAAAACTCTATTATTCTTACTGAAAGCTCATCTGTAAAGCGTCTCCAAAAAAGGCAGTTATTTTGTTTCTCAATAATTACAAGAGATCAATGCATAGTAACGTGAAATAATTAAATTTACTCCGAACCCCGAAAGCTTTCGGGGTCGGGGTTCGATTTTTGTTGAAAGTAGATATGCAGAATAAATAGATGCTTTCGGCAAAAATCGAACACTTAAGAATGTAAACCTGCCCGACGGTCAGGTTTACCTAACTGTATAGGTAGGCGGGTTTATTATTGAACTCAGACTAACACAAAAGGCATACCCTTTAGGCACAAAAAAAATGAGTTGAAAAGACATCAGATTGC
>CAYLPW010000340.1:0-3348 GCA_964385665.1 uncultured Saprospiraceae bacterium | reverse complement strand
TACTAGAGAATTCGCGGGGTGACATTATCTGGAAGTCACCCCGTGAATGTTAGCTTGAATTTACTCTGGGGTATGCTTTTCTTAGTTTGGGCTAGAGAATTCGCGGGGTGACACTATTTTAGGCATTTAAAATAATCGAATGGCTCAAAGCAGGTATTGCACTGAAACAACGCCTTGCAAGCTGTTGAACCAAACTGACTCACCAACTTGGTATCTTCTGAACCACAGCGTGTACATTTCACCATTCTGCCTTGTCCCATTAGTGCTAACTTATCTGCTGACTCACTCAAGGGCGCAGCAATACCATACGCTTCCAAAGTGGCGCGACCTTTGGGCGTAATCCAGTCGGTTGTCCAAGCAGGCGACAAGATGAGTTTGACTTGCGTGTTATAGCCAGCTTTGTCTAACGCGATTTTTATTTCCGTCGCAATCATGTCCATGGCGGGACAGCCAGAGTAAGTCGGCGTGATTTTGACCAACACTTTCTTACCGTCCACTTCTACGTCACGCACCACGCCCATATCCATGATCGAAAGCACTGGAATCTCTGGATCGTGAACTTCGCGCAAATGATGCTTTATGTCTTCTGTTGTTGTCATGTTGAATTGCGAATTACGTTTGGTTTAGTAAGGTGGCTGGCTTCAGCGACTTAACCTAAATCAATGTAGTACAAGCAGCTGTCATCACTCCGATGAATTACCAACTCATATCAGGATAAGCGCGCTGCATATACTGCAACTCCGACAAAATAAAACCCATCTGTTCCGTATGAATGCCTTGTTTGCCTTTGGCATAGTTCCAATTGTCGTTGGGAATGGTCAAGGTCGCTTCGGTCAAAATAGTTCGTAAAGTTTGTTGGTAAATGGGTTTGATCTGGTTTAAATCAGCAGCGATGCCTACTTTTTGTAACTCTTGTTCGACTGCCGTGGGTTGAAACAGTTCACGCGTGTAGCGATACAAATTGTCTACCGCTACCTGCGTACGTCGATGACTTTCTGCTGTCCCATCGCCTAGTCGCTTCATCCATTCCGACGAAAACCGCAAATGGTAACGCACCTCCTTAATCGACTTCGCTGCAATTGCCGCAATCTGCTCGTCTTTGCTTTTCATCAATTGCTCTAGCAATGGCAAATGATAGGCGTCAAACAAAAACTGCCGCGTGATAATGTACGCAAAGTCTGTATTTGGTTGCTCGACAAGTAATGTATTTTTATACTCCTGCTCCTGCCGCAACATGGCAATATCATCTTCTGTTTTCCCTTCGCCTCTGAGTTCGGCGGCGTATTGAAAGTAATTGCGTACTTGCCCAAATAAGTCAAGTGATATATTCGTCAATGCAATATCTGTCTCCAAGTTTGGACCGTGTCCGCAGAGTTCGGAAAGGCGATGTCCGAGAATCAAGACGTTGTCGCCGAGGAGGAGGAGATAGTGGTAGGTTTGCTTTTGCATAGCTGCTTCTTTTTTGATAAATTGGTGAAATTGGAGCAATTGTCGAACCTAACAGTTACACCAATTACGCCAGTTTCAACAGTTGAACCAATCAAATTACATATACTTCACTTCGTCTGGCAACTCATAAAACGTCGGATGCCGATACGCCTTATCTTTGGCTGGATCAAATAGTTCTTCGCTGTGGTCAGGATTGGAGGCGGTGATGGCTTTGGTTTCGACCACCCAAATACTGACGCCTTCCTGTCGTCTAGTATAAACGTCTCGCGCATTCTCAATTGCCATTGCGCTATCTGCTGCATGCAGACTGCCGACGTGGCGATGCTCTAGTCCGTTTTTGCTCCGCACGAATACTTCCCAAATAGGCCATTGTTTGTTCATGATATTTTTTTTGGTAAAAATGGTGGAATTGGAGAAATTGGTAGAACTGACAATTGCTCCAGTTGAAACAGTTCCATCAATTCCACCAAATAATCCTTTACGCTGCCAAACTTTTTTCTTCACTTTTCGCCATTTGTTTCTCCGCATACGCCACCGCTGCATCGCGCACCCAAGCACCTTCATCCCACGCCTTTTGCTTCGCGGCGATCCGTTCTTTGTTGCAAGGGCCATTTCCTTTGACGACACTCCAAAATTCGTCCCAATCAATCGCGCCGAAGTCGTAGTGACCGCGTTCTTCATTCCATTTCAAATCTGGGTCAGGAATCGTCAACCCTAATACATTCGCTTGTTCTACGGTAATGTCGATAAACTGCTGACGGAGCTCATCGTTTGTTTTTAACTTGATTTTCCACTTCATCGACTGCTCCGTATGCGTTGATTCCGCATCCGTGGGTCCAAACATCATCAAGGACGGCCACCACCAGCGGTTGAGCGCGTCTTGAGCCATTTGCTTCTGCACTTCCGTTCCCTTGCAGAGCGTCAACATCAGTTCGTAGCCTTGGCGTTGGTGAAAACTTTCTTCTTTGCAGATGCGCACCATGGCGCGGGCGTAAGGGCCATACGATGTGCGCGTCAACATGACTTGATTGATGATCGCTGCACCATCGACTAGCCAACCAATCGCACCCATGTCCGCCCAAGTTACCGTTGGGTAGTTGAAAATGCTGGAATATTTCGCCTTACCACTCAATAGCTGCTCGGTCAACTCATCACGTGTGATGCCTAGCGTTTCGGCTGCACTATACAGGTACAGTCCATGTCCTGCTTCGTCCTGCACTTTCGCCAACAATGCTACTTTTCGTCGCAAACTCGGCGCACGCGTAATCCAATTAGCTTCTGGTAACATCCCCACTATTTCAGAGTGCGCGTGTTGCGATATTTGTCGAATGTGCGTTTTTCGATATTTTTCTGGCATCCAATCACGGGCTTCGATGACTTCGCCTCGGTCTATTCGTTGCTGGAATTTTTGCTCTTGTGCATTCATTTTTCTGTTGCTTTAATTTTGTGGTTTTGAGCTTTGTTTTTTTGATGAATTGCTGAACTGAGAAATTGATAAAACGCGTTTCTCATTTTTAGAGGTAAAACTCGGTTTTTAACGAAATTGTCAGTTCGTCAATTCAACACTAGCGATAGCTAGTTCGCAATCGCTGCATCAAAATCCACTACCACTTCCTCCGACTGCGGCATCGCCTGGCACGTCAATATATAACCCTGATCGATTTCTTCTTGTTCTAGCCCGTAGTTAACGATGACTTCCACATCACCTTTTACTAATTTCGCTTTGCAGGTACAACAAACGCCACCTTTACAGGCATACGGCAGATCGGCTTGATGTTGAAGGGCAGCGTCTAGTATGTTATCTGATCCTTTAGGAATGCTAAAACTGAACTGCTTTCCTCCTTCTTGAATACGAACGGTGGATTGTCCAGCATTGGGTTGTACTTCTCGACGCTTCTT
>CAYLPW010000339.1:0-3379 GCA_964385665.1 uncultured Saprospiraceae bacterium | reverse complement strand
TGAAATAGGTAGATAGATAGAAAAAGGGTAGTTGCTTTCGAGTGGCTGCCCTTTTTGTTGTCTCACAATTTCCTATTGCTAGACAACTCTCTTGTATGAAAACTATCAAAATCCTGACGCACGGCATATCTAAATATCGTACTTTTGTAGTCAAGTGTACAGAACAACTAATCATCACACCGTAACGACCAAACTTGTTTGGTGCGTTCAACCTGCTAAACAAGTTTAGCGGTTACGAGTACGATATAAAATTAATAGAAACTTAAATTACAGTGTATTCTACCTAACCGAATTATAAAAGCTTAAAAGATTATGACAGCCTACGAAAACGGTGTTGCGCACTTAAAGCAACAAGCAAAAGAAGATCGCTTCCAGTCGCACGACTACTACAACATAGATGAACTGCTAGACGACGATCACCTCATTGCGCGGCAAGCCGTCCGCGATTGGGTGAAAGCAGAAGTGAGTCCCATCATTGAAGACTATTCTAATCGTGCTAAATGTCCAACGCATTTGTTCAAAGGATTAGCAGAGATTGGCGCATTCGGACCAAGTTTGCCACTAGAGTATGGCGGTGGTGGTATGGACGAGATTGCTTATGGCATCATCATGCAAGAACTAGAGCGTGGCGATTCAGGCATTCGCTCTATGGCATCGGTACAAGGTTCATTAGTCATGTATCCGATCTATAAGTTTGGTTCGGAAGAGCAAAAACAGAAGTACCTACCGAAGTTGGGAAGTGGCGAGTACATTGGCTGTTTTGGACTCACAGAACCAGATCACGGCTCGAATCCAAACGGGATGATCACCAACATCAAAAAAGACGGCGATGACTATATCTTGAATGGTGCAAAGATGTGGATTACCAATTCTCCATTAGCGGACATCGCTGTGGTGTGGGCGAAAGATGAAGATGGAAAAATCCGTGGTGTCATCGTCGAGCGAGGCATGGAAGGTTTTTCTGCACCAGAAATTAAAGGAAAATGGTCATTGCGCGCGTCCATCACCGGCGAGTTAATCTTTGAAGACGTCCGCATTCCCAAAGAGAATATCTTACCGAACATTGCGAGTCTGCGTGGTCCTTTGTCTTGTTTGTCCAAAGCGCGTTACGGTATCGCTTGGGGCGCGATAGGTGCGGCATTGGATTGTTATGATTCGGCGCTGCGCTACTCGCAGGAGCGGATTCAATTTGGCAAACCAATTGGACAGTTTCAATTGACACAGAAGAAGTTGGCAGAAATGATTACCGAAATCACCAAAGCGCAATTGTTAGCTTGGCGATTAGGTACATTAGCGAATAAAGAAAAAGCCACACCAGCTCAAATTTCGATGGCAAAGCGCAACAATGTCGCTATGGCGTTAGACATCGCTCGGGAAGCGCGTCAGATACATGGCGGTATGGGCATCACCAACGAATACCCAGTCATGCGCCACATGATGAACTTGGAGACCGTCTTAACGTACGAAGGCACGCACGACATTCACTTGTTGATTACAGGAATGGATGTGACGGGTTTGAATGCCTTTGCGTAATGATCGTCACCCGTTGAATAATTAGAGCTTGTATGGAGGTTGATCTTTGAGGCGAAAATGAGCTAGTTTTTTCTCAATTAAGGCGGAAAAGTGTGAGGTTATCTGGATAAGTGAGCATTTTTTCAACGTAAAGTGAGGAAAAACTAGCCATTTGCAGACCGATTATTAATCTCCATACAAGCTCTTAGCTCATTGAGCTAGATTCAGTAAATAGGTGAAATCGAGCTTGACATTCAGCGGGTGACTTTGAAGCGGTCAAAAATAGCGAAGTCACCCGCTGAGTCAACAACTTAATGCTAGTTCTAAAGGTGTCTTGAATGGATCACTTTGCTTCAACATCTCCACTCAACGGGTGACCATCTTTCGATACGCTTCCACCTTCGGATTCATCACCTTAAACCACAAAGGCGGCACCATCGCCAACAGCATAGAAGTTGGATAACCCAACGGCAGTTGAGGCGACTCATCGTGATGATTCAGCAATTGGTACTTCTTGTTCGACTTATAATGGTGGTCAGAATGACGCGTCAATTCATACAGCACGATGCGTCCTAGTTCGTGATTCGAGTTCCAAGAATGCGTTTCATTCACCGCTTCATAGCGTCCACTTGCCAAGCGTTGCCGACGAAGTCCGTAATGTTCAATGTAATTGATCGTTTCCAACAGCAAAAAGCCAATTACTGCTATTAAAATCGCAAACCCCATAATCCGCCAATTCCAGATAGCAGCAATCGTCAGCAAGTAAGCAATCTGAATGAATTGAAACCGCAGCATCTCATTGTCCCATGACCAAAACGACTTTCCAGCTTTAGATAACCGCTGTCCCTCCAGCTTCCAAGCATCCAAATAACTATTGACTGTAGACCGCCACCAAAAGACAGGAAGCGCCTCATTAAAACGCGCACTCGCAGGGTCTTCATCCGTCGCAATATTTTTGTGATGCCCACGATTGTGCTCAATAAAAAAGTGCATATACAGTTCTGGCAGCAACAACGCTTTCGACAACAACTGCTCACCTCGCGTAAACCGATGCCCTAATTCATGCGCCACATTGATGCCACAAGCGCCCAGCATTGTTCCCATACTCAACGTCAAGCCAGTCACTTCGTAAGTGGCTAATGTCTGCGTGTCCAGCGTATGCAAATAATAAATCACTAGGGCAAAAACGATAGGCACATTCAAATACAATAGCCAATCGAAGAAGCGCGAATCAGCTCGACGCTCTTCCTCTGCTTCAGTCAAGTTTTCAGTCGATCCTTTCATCACACTTTCCACTAACGGAATAATGACAAACGCAAAAATGACCGTGCTGTACGACCAGAATCCATTTAGCTGAATAGCTAGAAAAGCGGAAAAGGGGATGATATAGGCGAGCAAATATTTTGTGTCTTTCATATCGGTTTTAATTTAGTTAGGACTTGTATTTCTTTGGCTAAGATAAATCAAATGACAATATGGTTAGAAATGAATGTGTCAAATCCTTTGAACCCGCTAAAACTTATCTATGTAATGAGCGAAAAGAGTTGGAAAATAAAGATGAGTTAGTTTATTAAACGTTAAAATTTTCTTAAAATATAGACAGCAACCCGTCTAAATACTGACGAGTAGGAGTCTGCAAATGGTAAGATATCGACAGTTACTTGATCGAAAGGAAGAGTGAATGGCAAATATTGATTGGAAAGGGTTTGAAAATACCAAAGAAGATTAACAATGTATTAAAGAATAGCGAATAACAAAATACATTAAATCGAAGTTTAATATGCAAACGAACAACAACGGCTGTACCCATCAGCAACTGATTTAAATTGAAATACACCATGAACATTAAAGAAGTTAAACTCGCACT
>CAYLPW010000338.1:0-3407 GCA_964385665.1 uncultured Saprospiraceae bacterium | reverse complement strand
CGCGAACTCATGCGAACGGAAGAAAGTGCGATTCTGACGATGATCGAAGGGATGCCTTCCGAAGCCTTACCGAATCATGCTTATGTTCAGATGCAAGACGCTTCTGGCATTCCACAATTTCAAAATATAGCTGACTCCTTAGGACTAGCGCAACCTAGTTTCTCTAATGGTTCAGCTTACGGTGATTTAGATAACGATGGCGATCTTGATCTAGTCGTCAATAACGTCAATATGCCTCCTTTTGTCTATCGCAATCAGAGTAAAGAGCAATTGAGCCATCATACTCTATCTGTACAGCTAAAAGGGGAAGGTTTAAACACATTTGGACTGGGCGCACAAGTGACTTTGTATGCTGATGGACAAATTTTTTATCAAGAACTCGCGCCTATGCGTGGTTTTCAATCTTCTGTCGAGCCACGTTTGCACTTTGGACTAGGCAAGATTGAACAGATAGATTCTATTGTTGTACTTTGGAATTCGTTGAAAGTCAGTCGCTTGTCGAATGTAATAGTCGATCAATTGTTGACCATTAGAGAAGCGGAAGCGACAAATGATAATTCGCCGATAATCGCCTCGAATAACTCCACTTGGTTTCAAAACAGACCCCAAACCTTCCCTTTCACCCATCAAGAAAATGCCTTCTCTGACTTCAATCGTGATCGTTTACTTTTTCAAATGCTTTCCAATGAAGGACCTAAAATCGCAAAAGCAGATGTGAACGGCGACGGGTTGGAAGACATCTATTTTTGTGGCGCAAAAGATCAAGCTGGAGAGCTATTCTTGCAGCAGTCCTCTAGTCAGTTTACTCTTTCCAAACAGGTCGTTTTTGAAGCCGATAAAACCAGCGAAAACACTGACGCGCTCTTTTTTGATGCGGATGGTGATGGCGATCAAGACCTCTATGTAGCAAACGGAGGTAATGAATTTCCAAATAGTTCCTCTGCTTTGCGTGATCGTTTGTACATCAATGATGGTCGCGGTCAATTTGAGCGCGATCCGCAAGTTTTACCGACGTTTCAGTTTGAAAGTAGTAGCTGTGTCGCTGCGGCGGACTACGATCAAGATGGCGATTTGGACTTGGCAGTTGGTATTCGTCTTCGTCCTTTTCTATATGGTGTTCCCATGAATATTTATTTGCTAGAAAATGATGGACAAGGAAAATTTAAAAATGTAGGAGGACAGCAAGCTGCTGAGTTGAAAGAGATGGGACTAGTTACTGATTTAGCTTGGTTGGATATTGATGGTGACGACGATCAAGACTTAGTGGCGAGTGGAGAGTGGATGCCGTTGCAGCTACTTCGGAACGAAAATGGGCAATTGCGAAGAGATACGAGTGCTTTCAGAAAGTTGAATGGTTTTTGGCATTGTATTGAAACAGCAGATGTAGACAACGATGGCGATTTGGATATGATAGCTGGTAATATGGGACGCAATAGCCGTTTAACAGCCTCTCCATCTGCGCCTCTAAAACTATACATCAATGACTTCGATCAAAACGGTTCAGTCGAGCAAATCCTAACGCAGACACGTGATGGCAGGGACTATCCTTGGACGCTCCGCAACGATTTGATTATGCAACTCCCCCACCTCAAAAAGAAGTATTTAAAATTTACGAACTACCAATCGCAATCGATCACCGATATTTTTACGCCAGAGGAACTACAAAACACCTTGATTCTGGAAGTGCACACCTTAGATCATATGCTCTTTCTCAATCGCGGCAATGGTACTTTTGAGCAAAAACCCTTGCCATTAGCTACTCAATTAAGTCCTGTTTATGCCATTGAACTAGCTGACTTCAACAACGACAACCAACTCGACCTGCTACTCGGTGGTAACTTCTACCGCAGCAAGCCAGAAATGGGTATTTATGATGCGAGTTATACGACGCTGTTGGCAGGTAATGGAACAGGCAATTGGCAATTTGTATCAAATGCGAAAAGTGGATTGAGTATCAAAGGGGAAATTCGGGATTTTGAGGTATTGCAAGATGGACGTGTGTTGGTGGCGCGAAATGATGATTCGGCATTAATTGTCGAATAGTCACCCCGCGAATTTCTAAGTTGATAGAAACTACTGTGAGCAACCGATGATAGGCAGCAAAGCATTCACGGGGTGACTCACCGAGGAACACGTAAAATTAGGGCTTCGTAGGAAACGAAACCCTAACATGAAATTACTCCCCCAAAAACGGATACCGATAATCCGTTGGTGGTACAAAATTCTCTTTAATCGTTCTAGGTGACAACCAACGATATAAGTTCAGAACAGAACCAGCTTTGTCGTTTGTACCAGAAGCACGCGCACCACCAAATGGCTGCTGCCCGACCACCGCGCCCGTTGGTTTATCATTGATATAAAAGTTACCAGCCGCTTGTCGCAATTCGTGCATCGCTAACTGAACAGCCGCTCGATCATTGGCAAAAATAGCCCCCGTCAACGCATACGGAGACGTGCCGTCGACAATTTTCAAAGTCGCTTCATAGTCTGCATCTTCGTAGACATAAATGGTCAAGACTGGACCAAAAATTTCTTCGCGCATGGTCGTATAATGTGGATCGTGCGCTAGAATAACTGTTGGTTCAATAAAGTAACCCGTCGATTTGTCGTGTCCACCACCGATAATGACTTCGGCATCTTTATCTTCTTTTGCCGTATCAATGTAGTTCGCAATTTTATCAAAGGCCCGTTCGTCGATGACGGCGTTGACGAAGTTGCCGAATTCCTCTGGCGACCCCATTTTGAAGGACTTTAGATCACGCTCCAGTCCATTTCGTACGCCTTCCCACAAACTCTTCGGAATATACGCCCGAGAAGCCGCCGAACATTTTTGCCCTTGAAACTCAAACGCCCCTCGACTCAGTGCTGTAGCCACTTGTTGCGCATCCGCAGAAGCATGAGCAACCACAAAATCTTTGCCCCCTGTCTCTCCTACGATGCGTGGAAACGTTTTGTAATTTTCTAAGTTGTTTCCGATGGTCTTCCACAACTGCTTAAATACCCCTGTACTTCCTGTAAAATGCAAGCCAGCAAAATCTGGATGTTTAAAAATCACATCTCCAGCTTCTGGCCCATCGACAAAGACTAGGTTAATGACGCCATCTGGCAGACCTGCTGCTTCAAAAACTTCCATAATCACTGCCGCCGAATAAATCTGACTATCAGCCGGTTTCCAAACACAAGTATTGCCACAAAGGGCAGGCGCACCAGGTAGATTAGCAGCGATGGAGGTAAAATTGAAAGGCGTGATCGCAAAGATGAACCCTTCTAGTGGACGGTATTCCAAGCGATTCCAAATGCCACGAACGCTTAGCGGCTGTTGTTTGTAAATGTCCGTCAAATACTGCACATTGAAGCGAAAGAAGTCACACAACTCTGCGACCGCATCAATTTCAGCTTGATAAATA
>CAYLPW010000337.1:0-3409 GCA_964385665.1 uncultured Saprospiraceae bacterium | reverse complement strand
TAAGCTACCTTAGGAATGGGGTATAAATAAGGTTACAAATTTTGAGTTAGTTATTTTTTCTTATTCAAGGCATAAAAACCGCACATAGTCTGTGTTCTATAAGGCTTTTTATAACGATGAAGAAGGACAAAAAACAGGTCAAAATGTAAAGTTATTTGTGTACCGTTCCTTATATTTGATGATGCTCTCTTTTAAGTTTGCTCAGGCGGCAAAAATCCTTCTTGTTTTCGCTCGAACGTGCCATCTTGTCGCTCACTATTAATAAAGACGTTTTTCAGGTAAAGCTGCTCTACAAAGTTATAGATTAAACCTTGATTAGCTGTTCTAATATTGATGTTATTTAGCGTGATGCTCTCGGTCAATCCATCTTGCCAGCCGAAGACACGAATGGATGTATTGGTGCTTCTATTGCAGCCACTTTCTCATCGAAGTTGGCGAATGGGTCGGCTGTATCAGTGGATATTGACTGCGTTTGTTGGCAGCTAAATAGTGTTACGATAAAAAGAGATAAAACAACCGATTTGAAGAATAAAGTATGCATAAAACGTTCGTTAGATAAGTAATGATCTGCTGTATATAAGTCTAATAACTTCACTATCAGAAACAAAAAAGACTACTGCTTCTGCCACAGTAGCCTCTTTATTCAAAAAATGTATAAAACGAAAACTAATTTTAGTATCCTGCATTCTGCACCATATTTGCGTTTTGCAGAACCTCATTTTCTGGTAGTGGGAAATATAAATTGAACTCCTGAAAGTTGAAATCATCGCGTACCGAACTGAAATCCCAGCTTGTCAAATCAATCTCACCTGCCAAATGACGGCGACGCAAATCATACCAACGGTGTCCTTCCTCTGCTGCCAATTCTATTCGACGCTCCTCGAAGATCAAGTCTAGAGCTTCATCTGCGCTAGCTGGTACTTCCAAGTTGGCAGGCACTTCTGAAATACTTCCATCTGGATTGGAACGACGCGCTCGGTCACGGACTTGATTGACTAGGTTTATCGCATCTTGCAAACTACCACCAGAGCGTACTATGGCTTCTGCTTCTAGCAACAACACATCTGCATAACGTAGGATGCGTGTGTTGTTTTGAGACAAGCCTTGACCTGCACGTCCTGGTACGTAAGTTGTGGACGAGTCAATCACATATTTCAGAATGTTGTGAACTTCGTCGTCGAAATTGATAGTGTATTGCGCTCTTGGATCTAAAGTATCAAACGCCATCTTTAAGGATTCGGTAGCAGAAAATGCACGGCTGTTTCCACCATAGCCTCTATTATCGAAGTAGCCATAGTAAGAATTGATTTCACCGATAACTGCAAAAGCATCATTACCACCGCCGACCCAAGGATTGGCGTTACCAGGTGCGCGATTCGCTTGAAATTCAAACAGCGACTCGTCATTATTTTCTTTACGAGAATCGAAGTTATCGTTGAAGTTCGGCATTAGGCTTTTGTCCTGAATCGCACTTAACGCGCTGACTGCTTCATCGAAGTCACTTGCTGATCCGCTTACTGTTCCTCGGAATACGAGTACTTTCCCTAGTAAACCGCGTGCTGAACTTTTAGTCACTCGACCTAAATTCGCAGCATCCCAGCTTTCAGGTAGCAAGTTCACAGCTGCTTCCAAGTCTTCAATCGCTTGATCGAGCAGTTCGGTACCCGTCGAATTAGGTGGAAAGGCATTTTCTAACTCAACGATACGGTCGATAACTACCGGTGCAGTTCCATACACATTCCACAAACGGTGGAACATCCAAGCACGTAAGAATAAGGCTTCTCCTCGGTGAAAGTCAATGAGTTCTGAATCTTTCTCATACGCGATGTCTCCATTCTGCTCGATCTTCTCTAGCACAATATTGGCGCGTGCAATCAGTTGATATGCAAAGCGATAGTAAGCACTCAGGCTACCCGTTCCGCCATTCAAAGAGACAAAAATCTCCTCTGGCAGTCCTCCCTGATTCGTCAAATCATCAGAAGGCAATAACCAAATTTTATGTAGGACACGGTCGTTCCCCCACTGATAGAAGAAATTCAGTTTTTGGTAAACTCCCAAAACCGCTTGATTCATCTGCATCTCGTTTTGGAAGAAGGAAGCCTCCGAATCTCCAATAGGGTCAAGATTGATGGTGTCTTCATTACAGTTGACGAGTGTACCCGCTAGTAAAAGACAAACGATGCTATATTTTATAAATTTCATGTCTAAAGTTCATTTGATGTTAGTGAAGACCTGATAGTTGATTGAACTACCAGGTCTATAGTACTATCTCACTAATATTTTACTAAAAAAACTTAAAATCCTAAATTAACGCCACCTACAAAAATGAATGGTGTAGAATCATTTTCTGGGTCTAACCCTGTATATGGACTTACGACAAATACGTTGGAAGCAGAGACATAGACGCGTAAATTAGTCGCCGTCAGTTTATCTAATGTTCCTTGTCCAAAGTTGTAACCCAACTGCACATTTTGTAGCCTTAAGAAACCAGCATCTTCTACCCATCGGTCTGAAATCCTGTTGTTTCCCGAAGGGTCGCCCGAAATAGCACGTGGGATAGTTGTAGATGGATTGCTAGGCGTCCAACGGTCACGCACTGCTGCTAAGTAGTTGACACCACCTGCTCCTACTGATTCTCCCTGTCGACGTATCGAATTTACACGCTGTACATCTCCTACTCCTCTAAAAGTAATTCCTACATCTAGACCTTTGTAGTTCGCATTTAAGCCCAAGCCATAGAAATAACCAGGAATAGTATTTCCTAAAAAGTCTTGATCGAACTGATTGATAATCCCATCCGGACCTTCTGAACGATAATCGCCGTTAGCTATGTCCTCGTCCGTTGGGGCACCATATAGATCTTGGAAGAAGAAGTCGCCTGGTGCTTTTTGCACATCATTTCCTGGGTCGGTATTGTTTGCCAGCCAAGCGTCTACTTCGGCTTGTGTTTGAAAGATACCACCTACTCGGTAGCCACGAATAAAGTTGATTGGGAAACCAACTTCAATACGTTGCTCTCCACCTTGTGGTTGATCTTCGTATAACTTTTGTACTTCGTTATTGACAGTCGTAAAGTTGAAGTTCGCACTCAATCCAACCTCACCGATTCTTTTGTTATAACCTGCTACAAACTCAAATCCGTTGTTGTTGACCGTTGCCAAGTTGACCACTGGGCGGTTCAATGCACCAATCACGTCTGGAATATCAATAGACTGTAAGATACCTTCTGTTAATCGGTCGTAGTATTCTACGGTTAGGGAAAGGCTGTTATTGAACAAATAAGCATCGAAACCAATGTTAGTCGTGGTCACTGTCTCCCAAGATAAATCTAGGATGGGGAAGTCACCTAATACGGCTGCTGGATTCAAATTACCTTGTCCAGGCTCGCCTGTTGAACCCGTTGGGTAGA
>CAYLPW010000336.1:0-3421 GCA_964385665.1 uncultured Saprospiraceae bacterium | reverse complement strand
GGAAGGATCATATTTATCGAATCATTACTCCCTTCTTTTCAATCAATGGAATACGCGTAAAATTGGAGGTGTCTATACTACCTATAACGAAAACATACTTTTTATCGTACATATAATCCCTTTCTACAAAACTGATCCAATACTCATTGGTGATATTGAATAGTTTGGACTGAATCGGTTCGATTTGTACGGCGCGTTGTGGACCAACTTCTTCGAAGAAGTGACGCAAAGTGGTCGTTTTGATTTCCTCGCCATCCTTTTCGCCATAGCCTTTGGAACTAATCAATACGCTTTTAATCGCGACTTCTTTCATATTGATAAGGTAGGTGTCCCATAACTCGTCATCTTTATCGACACGCGGAACAATAGCGATCGCTAGATCAGTTACTTTGTGTTGTGGTATATCGGTCTTCATATCTAATTGTATTCGTTGTCTGGATAGAGTATGTAGAAGATTGGGGGGATATTAGCAGACGAATATGTCTATTGCAGTTTGTCGACTGTCTTCGCATACTCAAAGTTAAATAGGGCAGCGAACTGTTGTTTAACATTTTTCTTAATGGTTTCCATATCGACTTCTCGACTTAGTTCTTGTTGCAAGCTGGTCACACCTCGATCATCAGCTTGAATCCCACAGGGAATAATGTGGTTAAAATGGGCTAAGTTTGGATGAATGTTGAAGGCGAAACCATGCATACTCACCCATCGACTCAGATGCACACCGATGGCACAAATCTTTCGTTTCGGTTTTGTGGCAGTTGCTTTCAACCATACGCCTGTGTAGCCTTCCTCTCGATATCCTTCGATGTCGTATTGCTTCAATGTTTGGATAACAACCTCTTCTAAAGTACGAACATAGCGATGGACGTCTGTAAAGAATTCTTCCAAATCAAATATAGGATAGGCGACTAACTGACCAGGGCCGTGATAAGTAATATCTCCACCACGATTGATTTTGTAGAACGCTATGCCTTCTTGCTGAAGTTCTTGCTCATCGAGCAGTAGATGATCTGTTTTTCCTTTTCGCCCTAGAGTGTAGACTGGCGGATGTTCGCAGAACAGTAGGTGATGAATAGATTTTTGATAGTCAGCATCTTCAGGTGACAAATGCCGATTGTGACGTTTACGAGCAATAGCATCATCCATCAACGTCTGCTGATAATCCCAGGCTTGTTGAAAATCTATTTGCCCTAAATCTTGAAATACAACTTCTTTTCCCATGGCACCACTCCAAAATATGAGGCGCAAAGGTACATTTTTTGGAGAAATGGTGCTGGAGAAATATATGGTCGATTCTAAAACTTCGTGTCTTTAACTGTCCAGCAGTCTAGCTTTCCTTTATCCAAAATCAATCTCTGTATTGTCTCCGATATTCAAACTCTGCCGAAAACCTTTGATCGAGGTATCGTTCCCAATAATGGATTTGCGTAGTACTGCTTCCCGAATGGAGGCATAATTGCCAATAATGGAGTCTTGGATAATGGACGATTGAATAGTAGCATTGCCACTAATGGTGACATGTGGTCCAATAATCGAGTTCACAATCGTACAGCCTTTGCCAATGCTGACTGGATTGATGATGATGGAGTTGTCGTAGTTGGGTAGGTCGTGGGAGGCGTAGGCTTCGCGGTTGAGGAGTAGCGCATTCGTCTCGAGTAGCACCTCATACTTACCACAGTTGTACCAATTGTCTACTTTGGTTGTTCCTAAGGTGACTCCTCTTTCGATCATCCGCATGAGCGCATCGGTGAGTGGATACTCTTCATTAGTCTGTACGCCTTCGCTAACATTGTATTCGAGTGCTTCTACTAGAGCTTCCACTTCCCTGATTTTGTAAAAACCAACCATTGCCATATTGGACTTTGGAATTTTAGGCTTTTCGACGACATGAGTGGCATTACCTGCTTCATCCACGCTTGCTACTCCGTACTCCCATGGCTGATCGACTAAGCTGATACCAATACAGGAGGAGTCGGATTCAATGATCTGTTTAAAGTTCATATCAATGATGGTGTCTCCGTAGAAGATAATCACTTCGTCCTCGTCCTTGAATAAATCACGCGCCACCCAAATCGCATGACCGGAACCTTGTCTTGATTCTTGTACCACATATTCTTTATTCAAATGCGGATACGTGCTATCAACGTACGCCTGAATTTTTTCTCCCAGATAGCCAATAATGAACACATAATCCGTCACGCCCACTTCATACAGTTGGTCGATGATAAAAGAGATAATAGGCTTACCAGCTACCGGAATGAGCGGTTTTGGTTGCGTATAGGTAAGTGGACGTAGTTTGGTGCCAGCGCCGGCAACTGGAATGATGGCTTTCATAAAATAATGGATAGTGCTAATAGTCAACAAGTGTAAGAACGGAAAGTCAGCACAGTATACCACTTTTCTACCAAACAAAAAGACTTGATTGGCTTCTTGTGCTAATCAAGTCTTTTTGTGTTAGAGTTGTCGGAGAGACAAAAGCAACCGATGCGCCATTTGCCGAATGTAGAGCGACAGAGTAAAATTCTGCTACTCTTTACTGAATCATCAGCTTACCTGTACTCAACAATTGTGTGGCAGCCGTGATGCGATAGAAGTACATCCCAACAGGTAAGGCATCGCGCTCAAAGAATAGTTGATGATCGCGGAAATTCGCAGTGCGCACCACTCGACCACTCGCATCAACGAGTTCTAACTGTGGCGTTGCGCCCGTCCATCCTTCTAGCGTAAAGGTCGTTTGCTCTACAAAAGGATTCGGAAATACGTTTACGTCCAAACCTTTCACAATTGGGTCGTCTGTATCAACAATCCCTATTTCCACAAAGTCTAGCAAATCGCCTCCTATTGTATGACGAACTGGATTGGTCAATACTGGTTTGCTAAAGTTACTAGAGATCAAGGCACGATTCGTGATGATCGTTCCTGTTGCTAGGTTCGGATTCTGACGAACACGGAACTTGATGAAGCCTTTTGAAGCTGTTGGGTCTTCGTTGATGTTCGGCAGGCTCAATTTATCGAAGGTGAAGCGCAATACTCGATCATCGTACACCTCAAAAGTATATGCATGACTTGCTGCTTCGATTTGAACAGAAGCAATGTCTAACTCTTCTGGCAAAGTATCTCGGATAACAACATGACGCAGTGGCTCATCCGCTAGGTTTTGAAATTGAATGTGATAACTCAAATCGCGTCCGCTTTCAATGAACTGTTGCTCTCGGTAACCTTTCGGTTGTGCGCGTAACACATTGCCGCTGGCATCAATCAAATTTTCTTGTACATCAATATCAACAAATGGATCAGCATCATCTTCTGGGAACATCGTGACATAGCCTGTTTCGACGACCGCATTCGCACCATCTTCGCCACAGCCTTCTACTGCGACTGTTGGGAAGCTACGTCCAGGGTGTCCTTCGGCTTGCTCGAC
>CAYLPW010000335.1:0-3438 GCA_964385665.1 uncultured Saprospiraceae bacterium | reverse complement strand
AAGAGCTAGGAAAAATTAGACGCTCGATTGATAAGTCGATGACAGACGCGCCACACGAAGTGATGCTCGTACTAGATGCGACAACTGGACAAAACGCGATTGAGCAAGCTACGCATTTCACGAAAGCCACTGATGTGACTGCTTTGACGTTGACGAAGCTAGATGGAACAGCGAAAGGGGGTGTGGCAATTGGTATTTCCGATCAATTCAAAGTGCCGATTCGCTACATTGGTGTGGGTGAAGGCATTGATCAGTTGCAGATATTTGATAAACGGGCGTTTGTGGATGCGATGTTTGAGCAATAGCTGGAGGATTTAAACATATAAGTCATATTAGAACATATAAGTTAGCGACTGTTTTAATACTGGATCAGTAGGCGAGAGATACGAACTTTACTTTGACGTTACCGATCTCCAATAACTATCGAAGTCCTAAAAACTTACCGATATGGAAGCACGTTACAAAAAGCGAACCAAATTCAAACGGTAGATGCCAATACTCGAAATAGCTTGCGAAACAGTAGCCGCCGCCATTCAAGCACAACTCGGTGGCGCAAACCGAATCGAACTATGCGAGAATCTGGCGCAAGGAGGTGTCACGCCGAGTAGTGCTAAAATTTTACTGTGTAAGCAGCAGTTGCAGATTCCAGTGTTTGTACTCATTCGTCCGCGACCTGGCGATTTTCATTACGACCATTTGGAAGTGGCGTGTATGCTGGAATCTATCCGAGTGGCTAAAGAATTGGGAGCGGATGGCATTGTCGCAGGTGCGCTCCGTTCGGATGGTCACATAGATGTAGACACCACAAGACGCTTGATCGAAGCCGCTCGTCCCCTACCCTTCACTTTCCACCGTGCTTTTGATCGCTGCGTTAGTCCACTAACCGCTTTAGAAGAACTCATTAAACTCGGCGTTGATCGAATTTTGACCTCTGGACAAGCAGCAAGTGCAGTGGATGGCAAGGAGTTAATTCAGCAACTTATTCAACAAGCGAACGGACGCTTAGCGATTCTAGCTGGTGGTGGCATTCGTCCAAATAACATTTCCACTTTAGCTGCTATTTCGGGGCTTGATGAGTTTCATAGTTCTGCCAAAACTGTTGTCGCTAGTCAGATGACTTTTCAACATTCGTTGTCTGAAGACGCTTCGGATTGGTCGGGTGTCAGTAGTTCGATGGTGCGATTTTTGAAGGGGAAGATTGGGTGATTTGATGGTTCACTCCACCCAAGCCGTCTCTACCTCTCGACTACTTCGCCCACTCACATCGAATGTCTTTGCGCGAACTGTACCAGTAACGTTCACAGGTTCTGTGTAGATGGGCGATTGTAAAGTCGGCTCAGTTCCATCAGTTGTATATCGAATTGTCAGTCCTGGTAGACTGCTATTGGCGTACAATAAGTCATCTTCGATGCGTAGACCTGGTGGAGGTAAGCGATAGTTGTAGCCACCTGATAGTGTTGACCATTTGGGAAGTTCTCGTTGCGCGACGGTGTTAGCAAAACGATTCCAGTCCGCGTCAACTTGCTGCGTGCGACGATTTTCGTTGATGGTGCTTGCCCAGTCAGGTTGTTGCGCCCAAGCCCGTTCTGCTAGTCCTAATAGTTTGGGCATATAGTAGTATTCCAATAGCTCGTCTGACTTAATCGTTTCACTCCACAGTTGTCCTTGAATCCCTAAAATTCGGTCTTGTGCTTCTGGTTCTAGGCGTTCCATGTCCGTGTAGTCGTTCGCTGAAAAGGTATTGCCCATTGGGTCGGTAGTGGTCGATTTGAACACATCGAAAGGAATGAGTTCGTAAGCTTTGCGCGTATCGACGAAGCCGCCCCAATAGAAACCTGGCTCTTTTGGGTCTTTGTTGTATGCCAAATCAAAGTAGAGATTGGTGACATTGCACAGCACCACATCGTAGCCAGCATTGGCGAGGCGATAGCCTAAGTCTTGGTTGTCCCATAGATTTTGCCAGACGTACGGCACGACTGGCTTTTCGATAAAATCAGGGTGCGGAATGTAACGCGCACTGCCATCGTCTTGGATGACTTTTTTCATCGCTACTTCTTCCCAACCTGCTGTTGTCAGTCCTCGCTCGGATAATATTTGCTCCAGACGACTTAGAAAATAAGTAGACAAGTCAATTGGACTGTTGATGTCATCGCGTGTCGCCATGAATTCGTCGCAGACTGGGGAAGCCGTCCATACTCCATTGGGTACTTCATCGCCTCCAGTATGCACCATATTGAGTTGAACGCCAGCTTCTTCGTACATCTCGATAACTTCCTCCACTACTTTTTCATAGAACGTATACACGGATTCTTGACAAACACACACCACATTATCAGGAAAACTTTGAACAGAACGGTACTCCGAAGCATCTTCCAAATCGCTTAGTAAATATTGCGTGGCTTTTGCTTCGTCGCCAGCTTCCATATATTTTCGGTAGCGAGCTTCCATGGCTTTGATGGCTGCGCGAGCGTGTCCTGGCATATTAATTTCAGGAATAACTTCAATATGGCGACGCTGCGCGTATTTCAAAATATCTTTAAAGTCTTCGCGCGAATAGTAGCCACTTCCGCTATTGGTTTCAGTCGCTCCAGAGCCGTAAGAAGGAGACAACATCGCTTGACTTTCAATATCGTGACCACGTCGTACACCTACGGTTGTTAGCTCAGGCAAACCGTCAATTTCTAGTCGCCAACCTTCGTCTTCTGTTAAGTGTAAATGCAATTTATTCAACTTATAATATGCCATCGCGTCGATCAGCTTTTTGACTGCTTTGACGGATAGAAAATTGCGCCCGACGTCTAGTTGCATACCGCGATAGGAGAATCGAGGTGCGTCTTTAATCGTGCCAATGGGGATTTGGATGAGGTCAGTCGTATTGGGTGGCGGTAATAGATTGAGTAAGCTTTGAATGCCATAGAAAACGCCTTGTGCTGCGCCTCCTGTGATTTCAATCTTATCTGGGTTAATGTCAATCTCGTATGCTTCGGAAGCCAAATCGGTAGTGGTGCGTAAATCAATTTGCTTGGAAGATGCGCCCACTTCAGCAAATGGGATGTCCAGTCCGGTCAGTTCTTGTAGTTTGAATTCCAAATAGTCTAGTTCACTGCTCAATTTCTTTTCTGATGTAATCGTCCAATCGGCGTTGAGTAAAGTAGTGACTGCGGTTAGATCAATTTGCTGTGGACTTGGAATGATCGGCAACAACTCATCTGAAGACAGCACACTCAAGTACGCATTCGCTTCATACTGCCACTCTGGCGTCACCATCGGTACTTTGTCGTCTCGATGTCGGCTGGTTTGTGCTTCTGTTTCAAAAGGCGCAATACTGTACTTGTCAACAGCTATTTGTTCTTCACCAACCACCCAATACAAGCCACTTGGCGCATCAGACTCTTTAATCAGCCACGCACTGACTTCAAAAGGAACGACCACACTATC
>CAYLPW010000334.1:0-3455 GCA_964385665.1 uncultured Saprospiraceae bacterium | reverse complement strand
CCCAAAAGCTTTCAGGACATGAATTTAGCCAAAAGGCGATCAGTTTCCCCAATTTCCTCAATTCCACCAACTACCCCCTCACCAGCTGAAACGCCCCACTTACCCGTCGCTCCCCAGCCTGAATCCGATAAAAATACTGACCACTCGGAATGCGATGTTCATGTGCAGAAAACGGCAATTGATGCTGCCCAGCTACTTGACGACCATTTTGTAAAGTTTGAATAGATCGTCCCATTACATCGACGATGTCTACGCGGACTTGTGCGGTGGTAGGTAGTTCATATTCCAATACAACTTCACTGCCTGATCTAGTCAGCACGCGGTGTCGAAACGGCTGAACTGCGCCTAATGAAGTAACACCAGTTGGCTGACAATCAAAGCCTAAATTTAGTCGCTCGCTGTTGCGCCCTAATACTTGATCGACCGTCTCCGAAGGAATGCACAACCAATAATCGAGTATGGTCGCATAGATGTCTCGAAAGTCAACATCGTATTTGGTGTTTTCATTGCGATCTAAATCATTCAAATTCGGGCGACCACCTTGAATCGCACTTCCGTTTAAACCTTCACCGAAAAGTAGTACTGGCGCGGCTGCTCCATGATCCGTACCATCTGCGGCGTTCTGTTTGGGGCGGCGGCCAAATTCGGAAAAGGTCATCGACAAGACTTTATCTTCCCAGCCACCTTGTTCTAGATCATTGTAAAAGGCTTTCACACCTTCACTCAAATAGCGCATCAATCGAGCGTGTTGTCCCGATTGGTTGGCGTGCGTATCGAAGCCATCCATCGTGACCATGTAGAGTTGTGTGCCCATATTACCTTTGATGAGGCGAGCTACTGTAGCCAAGGAGTTGGCTAATGGATTACCTTCTGGATAGTTGACCGTGTTGCGTCCTCGATTGGCAGCCGTCGCAATGTCTTCGGCGTAGAAAAACGTGCTATTTGCGACGGTACGCATGTAGCGCAATTGATCGCCGTAGGTACAGTCTGGTAGATTATTGATGTCGTAGAGTTGCCCGTTTTCGGCGATGTCTTCTAGCTGTGTTGGATCGGCGATGTTGACGGAGATATTGACGCGGTTGAGGTCATTGAACACTAAGGAATCGAAACCGCCAATTTGAATAGCAGGCGGCGTTGCGGGTGGATTCATTAGGTAATCTGGATATAAATCGCCTAGATAGCGACCTAACCATCCTGAACTATCTAGCACATCCGAATCGCTGGCACTCGACCAAATATCCGTGGAACGGAAATGCGATAAATTTTGATCTGGATAACCGACGCTGTTCACAACGCGCATCGCATCTTCTTTCCAAAGTTGTTCTAGGTCGTTCAACTCGCCGTGCATGGCAAATTCGTCCGTTAGTCGAATCGTTTCATTTTGGCGGAGACGGACGGTTGGGCGGAAGTTGGAATAGGTATCGTAGTCATACAATGGAATGATCGTATTCAAGCCATCGTTGCCGCCTTTTAAGCGGATGAGGACCAAAATTCGGTCAGTATTACTACTTTTTAGGGCGTTTGATAGAGCAGCAGATTCCATCGCGCTGACTGGCAATTTTCCGAGTAGCATGGACGCGCCACCGACTAGCCCAAAGTTGCGGAGAAAGCTTCTGCGACTCCATTGGTCGTGGTCTTCGGTATGCGCATGACCGTGTTCGAGTGCGCTGCCGTATCTTTTATCTTGCGTTGTATTTTTCATTGGAAGAGTTTCTTTTAGTGAATGACCTTTTAGTGTGCGTGAAACTAGGTCGTCGTGGGAAACGACAACCTAGTGAGTGGATTAGCTCAATTGAAATGCAGGTTGTCGAACCAAATAGTTGATGAGTAACGCTACTTGCGCTGGCGCAATATCCCAATCTAAATTCCAAGTACCGTCTTCAAAGTAATTTTCAGGAACTTCACTTTTGAAGACAGAAGTAGCGCGGTCGTATTCGATGTCATTCACAAAGCCTTTCGCTAGCATGTGATCGCTGATGACTCGCGTAATGTAAAATGGATCAGTCGAGTCTTCGGATAGCTGCTTAGCAAAAGCACGCAAAAACTCTGGTGCATCATTATATAAGGAGAAAATGACATTCGTACCAGCTTGCCAGCGTAGGCTTAAGGAGTTGCTATCTATCCACGTTCGATCTTCTTGCCAGCCAGCGACATCGACTGGATTGAATAGGCGTTGTCCCATTTCATAGGATAAAAAGAGAATAGCATACAGAATCTCATCGGACAATTCAGGAACACCCCATTCCACCACGATTCCGATCATCATCTCCAGCGGACTTTTG
Source organism: uncultured Saprospiraceae bacterium (assembly GCA_964385665.1). Taxonomy (GTDB): domain Bacteria; phylum Bacteroidota; class Bacteroidia; order Chitinophagales; family Saprospiraceae; genus JAAUTG01. The sequence goes on along the minus strand of CAYLPW010000334.1, from coordinate 1,173 downwards.
ATCTGTGTGCCGACGATGTGATCGTCGAAAAAGTGTTCGCTTTGAAAAAGCTGCGTTATCACTGGCGCAATCTCAAAATCGTTATTTCGGAAGGTAGTCGCTAACTGTGCAACGATTTCCTCATCTACAGTTGGACTAACAAAATGACGATATAGTTTCGTGCAAATAAAAGTCGCGATCTGCTCACCACGTTCTTCAAAAAGCAGGTCGTGTAAACTATCATAATCAAACCGATCGGTACGTCCAAAAATCGTTTTCTGCCCAGGATCGTGTGCAAAAGCGATATAACTGATCGGTGCGCACAGTTCTGTAAAGCCATTCCAACCGGTCAATGCCCGTGCGGCTTCCGCTATATCTTCTTGTGTGTAGCCATTGTCTTGTCCTAGTGTGAACAGCTCGAATAACTCACGCGCATAGTTCTCATTGGGTTCTTGTCTTGTGTTTTGGACACCATTCAGATAGACCAACATGGCAGGCGTTTTGCCCATCTCGTAGACGAAGGTTTTGAAGTTGCCGAGCGCGTGTTCTTGTAGAACTTTGTGGTATTGATATTGCCAAGAGGGACAAAAATAGGCATCCAGCTCTGTAACAAAATGGTTGTGCCAAAACAGTGCCATCTTCTCCCGAAAGCCATTTTTCATCATATCGCGTACCCAATTGATACTCCAACTGATGAGTTGCTGCGTTGATAACTCTTGATCGCCGTTGTAGCGACTCGCTGCCCAATCTGCCCATTCTGGTGGTGTGGCGGTCGGCATATTCTTCGCTTCGTTGACTAAGCTCTCAATGACGACCGCTGGCGTTTTCGATAAGCAATCTTCGATTTGATCTGGCGGAATACCAAATGCCATTCGACGAAACAAATGCTGGAGGCGCGTGGTGTTCCACGGCTGGTTGGTACTCGGCATATAGGTTGCCAAGCCCGCTGTGGTGCAGTTGATTAGACTCATAGTGGTGGTTTTAAGCTGTTAGCCGTTAGCTATTGGCTATTAGCTGTTCAGTGCTTTACTGCTTGGGCGCAGCTGTAGTTTTTCTAATTCAACTGTTGGACTCGGAGAGTTATTTTGGGTTTAATGGGGTTTGAGAGTTTTTTGGAATGGTGTTAGCTATTCATCGATTATTTCTTCATATACCCATTCTTCTTCTACAGGTGGTTTTCGATTGTAGTTTACG
>CAYLPW010000333.1:0-3490 GCA_964385665.1 uncultured Saprospiraceae bacterium | reverse complement strand
TCTTTAACTAAATCATGAAATTTGTCTCTTGCTGCCATATTGTTTTTTACTAAATCGGTGGTTTTATTTACTCAAAAAATAACTTCAGCCCAAGTAAAAGAGTCTAGACCTCTCTTATGACTTGCCAATAGCTAAAAGCCAACAGCTATGCAAAGCGCTCACCGCTTCGTATACGCCTCATCATGATTCAACAACGTATTTGCCACCACTGCATACGCCGCCGTTTCTTCTAAATCCAACGATTTGTCCCGCTCAAAATCGCCCACTTGTAAAAGTGCCAAAGCTTCCTTCGGTGCTTCCTCAAAGTGAGTCATTTGCTTCTCCAACAACTCTTCTAATAGTTCTACTTCTCGCTCACTCGGTCGCCGACCTGTCGACAATCGAAACGCATAAATCATCCGCTCTTTTACATCTGCGCCACCTTCTCTTTGAATGCGTTCCGCTAGCACTCGCGCTGCTTCTACAAACTGCGGATCATTTAGTAGAATCAAGGCTTGCAAGGGCGTATTGGTGCTTTCACGTTGCACACTGCAATTGTCACGACTAGGCGCATCGAAAGCAGTCATGACTGGATGTGGCGAGGTGCGTTTGACGAAGGTGTAAAGGCTTCTTCGATATAGGCTATCGCCACGCGTCTCTTTGTAGTGTAAGAGTTTTGCGGAGAAATTGCCTTTTTCAATCCATAGTCCTTCTGGCTGATAAGGACGAACACTTTTGCCGCCCACTTTTTGAACCAACAAGCCACTAGCATGTAACGCATTATCTCTGATCATTTCGGCGGATAGGCGATAGGAAGCTCCACGTGCTAAGTGGGTATTCTCTGGATCAATTTGTAGCTGTTCTGGCGTTGTTTTTGAAGACTGCTGATAGGTAGCGGATAGAACCATAGTTTTTAAAATGGCTTTGGTATCCCAACCACTTTCTTGAAATTGAATTGCTAACCAATCTAGGAGTTCAGGATGTGTCGGTAGCGCACCTTGCACGCCAAAATCATGTGGTGTTTTGACGATACCACGTCCGAAAAGTTGTTGCCAATACCGATTGACAGCGACACGAGCAGTTAGTGGATGCTTCTTACTAAACAACCATTTCGACAAACCCAACCGATTGGAAGGTAACTCTTCTGGAAATGTACCTGCCGAAGCGACTGTCCCGATTTCTACTTCGTAAGCTGGCTGATTATATTCGCCTCGACTGTACAAATACATAGGGCGCGTAGTGGGCATTTCTTCCATCACCATCACCTCGGGAATAGCACTTTGCGTTTTCCAATAGTCATCTTGCAATTGTTGTAGCTTTTGGAGTTGCTGCTGGTAATCTGGCGTTTGTTGTGCATATAATCGACGAATGGTTGTTGGGTCGTCTTCGACAGCTATTTCTGCCAAACGCGCTACCTCTTCTGGCGTTAATGCTCGGTCATACAAACGTACATCGTCCAATAGTCCAATAAAGACGCCATCCTCGCCAGTATAGCTTCGATAAGAACGCCCCACGCGTACGTCTCTGTCGGTTGGCAGGTGTGTATTGTCGGTGGCTGGATGAATGGTTTTGTACAGTCTATTGTAAGGAGAAAAGGTTTCCATTGGTTTGCCATTCACGTAGATTTGTATGCCTTTGGCATCGCCCGAACCATTGTAGGTAAAGAATAAATGCGTCCATTCGTTGACGCTAACTGAATCTACGCCAACTACTTGGGTATAATTATGTGGCAGCGAATGAATGAGTCGAACGGACGGGCGATTTAAAGTATCTAAGTAAAATTCCCAGCCGCGCCACGTATTGTTTTTGTGACCAGCTGTTCCCATGATGCTTTGCGTCTTACTGGCTTGACGTTTGCTCGTATTGATCCAAGCCCCGCCCGCATACGACTCGTGGACTTCAAAAATACCGACATCTTCCAGAAAAAGCTCATCGTAGTTGCCATCAATTTTCAGGGCTTTCCCTTTCTTTCCATCGACCAGTTTGGGTTCGTTTCGAGTGTAAGCAGTCTTGTTGTTATCTAGGATGTGCGATGCCCAACGTTTCTGTTTGTTCCCACTGAACGACTCTAATGGATAATGTCCCAATAAGCCAATTGGCTCGTAGTCATCAGGCAATTGCTCCACAAATTCTCGAACTGCCAATAGCTCTTCTTCGGTCTGATCGAGTTTTGTCTGTTCTGTCACTATCTGAGCTTGCAGTTCTGCTAATTTTGCTTTTGTCGAACTATCAGGCAACATCAACATCGGGCCAAAATTTCCATCGTCGCCAGTCATGCCCAATTCTTTCACATTGTTGAAAAAAGCAGCCGTTTGGAAGTATTCCTCTTGGGAGATTGGGTCAAATTTATGATCGTGGCAGCGCGCACATTCTAGCGTCAAGCCCATAAAAGCGGTGGACATCGTTTCCGCTCGATCAAAGACGTATTCCAATCGGAATTCCTCATCAATCGCGCCACCTTCTGCGGTCATGGGATGATTGCGGTTGAAAGCAGTAGCAAGTTTTTGTTCCGTCGTTGCATCTGGAAGTAAGTCACCTGCCAACTGCCACGTGACGAACTGATCGTACGGCATATTCTCATTAAAAGCGTCGATGACCCAATCGCGCCATTGCCACATCATGCGGTAGCCGTCAGCGTGCATTCCATGCGAATCGGCATAGCGTGACAAGTCCATCCAGTCCATGGTCATACGTTCGCCGTAAGCTTCAGATGCTAATAGTTCGTCGACTACTTTTTCGTAAGCGTTTGAACTATCATCTGCTAAAAAAGCATCAACTTGCTCTAGAGTCGGTGGCAAACCTGTCAAGTCCAGCGCAACCCGACGAATCAAGCGTTCTTTGTCGGCTTGCGGACTTTGCTGTAGATGTTGAGGGAGTTGGGTTAAAATAAAATTGTCAATCGGGTTATTGATACGAACAGTTTCATCTACTAGTTCAGGAATTTCAGGCAACGTTGGCACTTCAAATGCCCAGTGTTCTTTCCATACTGCACCTTGATCGATCCATTTGATGAGTAAGGCTTTTTCTTCGTCCGTTAGACTCAAATTAGATTCAGGTGTTGGCATCACGATGTCAGGATCATCATGCAGGATGCGGTTGACGAGTTCACTTTTATGTGGCTTTCCTTTCACTAAAGCATACTTGCCACTCTCCAATTTATTGAACGCTGTTTCTTCTACATCCAGCCGCAATCCAGCTTTTCGAGACGCTTCATCTGGCCCATGACAGGAATAGCATCTATCCGATAAGATCGGACGGATATGGAAATTAAAATCCACTTCTTCTGGTAAGTCGGCATAGGCAAGCGCAACGGACTCTGGCAGTTCGTCTTGACAAGCACTCAACAGAACAATCAAGGCTACCGATGGTAGGTAGAACTTCTTTAAAATATGTTTCATTCGGTTTCTATTCGTTTTGTGGTCGATAAGATACGACAAGGTGAGTGATTTGCCAAATGATGGTTTGAAAAGAACTATCTAGAATAGGTATGCTAACAACTGTTTCACAACAT
>CAYLPW010000332.1:0-3603 GCA_964385665.1 uncultured Saprospiraceae bacterium | reverse complement strand
GTGACGTTGTTTCGGGATCGGGAGTGGTTGTATGAATTTACGATGAACTCTCAAAAAATGATAGCAGAAGGCGATAGCTTGGCTTTGTGTCTTTGGTATGATTGGATGCCAGTTGTTATGAATAGTTTTGATGGAAGCTATAACTACCAGTATAATTCAGACTCAATTATAAGTCAGAATGCTTTTTTATCGCGTCATCAAGTTGATCTAATCTATGACTTTATAGAGAATGAAAGTCTGATTCAGAATATTGACAGCTCAGAAGTGAAATACAGGCTCAAATGTGTTATACAACCTAATATTAATGGTATTCTCTATGAAAACGATGTGTGGGAAGTATCTTTAAAGAAGGATAAAATGTACAATCTTTATGCAGATACGCTCTTTACTTTACCCTCGGACTTTAAAGACTACATTTTAAGTATTAGAGGTTTAGGCTGGCATAGTATTACACGCTTTTGTAATGATTCTAGAATAGGACCAAAAAACTTTTCTATAAATCTTTTAGACTATTACCCAACACATACACGTGTTAATATTTTATTCCCAAAAGACAATATTTACATTCATTCGAGAAATCACGACGGAAATTCCTATCATTTTTCAGATAACAAAAAAGATCGAATTGCCCATTTTCCAATCGGAGAAACTGCTTTTATTATAGCAGTAGGCTCTGACGACGAACGCCTCTACTTCGCCCACCGAAAAATCACCTACGGCGACAACGAAATAGAAACGCTAGAACTCCAAGAGATGACGACCGAAGAAGTAGAAGCGACCATTCGAGGGCTGTTTTAGAGAAGGCTTAGCAAGCTTTGAAAGCTTACCAAGCCTGATTATTCACACCTTACTCAAATACGCATACGAATTAGTCAACGTTTGCTCTGGCTGCGGTGCTAAATCGCGCTCCAAAAACCAATGATCGACTCCATTTTTTCGAGCCGCAGCGATGATACTTTCGATATCGAAAACGCCAGTACCTGGGTCTGCCATTTTTGGGAAACCTGCCATCCATTCTTGTGGCGAGTCGCCGTTCGTGGCAAATCGGAATGACTCGCTGGCATCTTTGATATGTAGTGCCTTGTAACGTCCTGGATATTTCTTTAGGTAAGCAATAGGATCAGCACCAGCGGCTGCCATCCAAAAGATGTCGAGTTCAAACTGGACGTAGTCTGGATTAGTATTTTCGATCAAAAAGTTCATAGGGATTTGTCCGCTCATTTCTTGATGCTCGTAGCCGTGATTGTGGTACAAAAACTTCATGTCGTATTTGGCAGCTTGCTCGCCAAAACGATTGAATTCTTGCGCTAACTTTTTATAGTCATCTAGGCTACTTCTACCTTCCATAATGGCTGGCACGACGATGTATTTTGGGTTCAGTTCGGCGATTTCATCTAACAACTGCGTTGGATTGTCGCGTAGACTTTTGATGTTGACGTGCATGGATGGAGCAGTTAGTCCAAATTCGCGGAGCATAGCAGCCGTTTCTTTTGCCGTGTAGCCATAGAAGGCGTGTTGCTTCAAATTGAGCATTTGTTGCAGCATCTTGAACTCTTCTTTCGTCTGCACAGAACTCGATGGATAGGGACCGAAAAATTCGACCTCTTTGTACCCAATTTCGCTCAACTGCTTCAGCGTTCCTCGAAAATCTTGATCGATCATCGTTGGAATCGTAAATAGTTGAACACCAATGGCTTGCTGCTTACTTTTTCCCATTTTGGATGTTCCAATACAGCTTGTGGCTACACTTAATGCACCTACGCTTAGGGCTGTTGTTTTGATGGCTTCTCTTCTGTTCATTGTATTTCGTTTTTTAGTATAAACCATTATTGACTATAAGGTTTTTGAGTCGTTCCTAGTTTTGCATACACCATTTCTTTTTGTTGTTGCATCTTATCCGTGTATAGTGCTGCCTCGAACGAGCATAAAAGAAGGTCGTCGTGGGAAAAGACAACCTTCTACTAACAACATAGACGATATGAAACACCTAATTCTACCACTCCTTTTTTGTATTTATGGGACTACTTTTTCGCAAGGTACTTCAGTTCGAGAAGCACAAGTTCCACTCGAAACGCTCTATCAGCAAGCATTGACCAAAATCTCTGCTTACCAATTTGAGGAGGCGCTGAAACTACTGAGTCGGTGCTACATCCGCGATCAATACAATGTGATCTACATCAATCAAATCGCTTATTGTCACGGACAACAAGGTCGCTATCCTGACGCGAAATTGTATTACAAAGAAGCCCTCAAATTAGACTCCATCAATGTCACTGCGATCAGTTCACTAGGACGATTATACGAGCAAGAACGCAATTACAAAACCTCGCTTCCCTATTATCAACAACTAGTGCAACTGGACTCGCTGAATAGCTTTTACCATAAACGATTGGCGTACAACTACTCGAAGTTGGGGGATATGTTTTCGGGAGTCAATGCGTTTCTAAAAGCGCATGAAATCAATCCGAGAGACATTGAAGTCATTGAGCAGTTGAGTGATGTGTATTTGAGGACGCAGAACTATGAATTTGCAAAGGAAATGCTTCAAAAAGGGTTGTACACCGATCCTAACAACATTAAACTCCTCTACATCAAAGCCCGCTTACACAAAATTGATAGCGAACACGAAGGCGTCATTGAGACCGTGACACAAGCGATGTCACAAGGCGATACTAGTAACTATTACCAAATGATTTTGGGGGTGGCGTATTTGTATTTGGATAGTTTAGACCAAAGCGTTTTCCATCTGCAAGAATTGGTGAAGCGAGAAAAAGATACCGAACATACGCATCACTATTTAGGCGTTGCCTATCACAAAATGGATTCTTTGGATCGAAGTGTGGAACACTTTGAAATAGCGATCGAAAAAGGAATTTCTAGTAAAATTGATATGTATTACGCCGATTTGGGAAGTATTGCAGAAACTCGAAACGAGTACAAAACAGCCATTGCGCACTATGAGAAAGCCTATAGCTATGATGCGAAGAGTGAGTACCTCTTTCATATTGGACACAACTACGACTTGTATTATAAAGACAAAAAGATAGCCTTGCGCTACTATCAACAGTACGCTGATTCGGGTGACGGAAAGTACAAACAATATACCTTAGATCGGATCGAAGCCTTGAAGGAGTTGATGCATTTTCAGCGGTGAAGCTTTGCTGTAGTGATGATGTGGTCAGGTAGTTGTTTTCACCGCAAAGGCGCGAAGAGAGTGCGCAAAGTACGCTAAGACGTTTCCTCTTATAACTTAAAAAAAAGGACACCAAACTTAACCGTCCAGTATCCTTTTTTCATTTGATATATCGCTTTCTTCTTATTCTGGCAGCAACACACCATCTATCACGTGCACAATACCATTCGTCGCCTGTACATCCGTAAAGATAATATTGACGGTATTGCCAGCCCCATCGGTGATGGTCGGCGAACCACTTAGATTGATCGTGAACGTTGCTCCATTCACGGTATTGACCATCATTCCATCAGACAGTTCGTTGGAACGTACGTTACCACTCGCTACATGATAGGTCAGAATAGCGGACAGTTCATCAGGTGTCAATCCAGCTACAGTAGAACTAATTGCTTCAAATGCGCTATTGACTG
>CAYLPW010000331.1:0-3614 GCA_964385665.1 uncultured Saprospiraceae bacterium | reverse complement strand
CTATTTACTTTGGTGTGCATATATTTAGAGGAGCCTATCGTATCGAAGGTGCAACCTTCGACAATCGGTTACTTTGTTTCTTTTGATGATGAAAACAGAAAAGGACAAATTACAACTTACACCAAACTAACCTCCACTTCCACATTCATCGAATGCACCGCTGCTGCCATATCTTTCAACAGTTCCGGGTCTTTTTCAATCGCATTCCCGACCACCACGACATCTGCACCAGCTTGCACATTAGCAAGGGCTTTTTCGGGTGTCCGAATGCCACCACCAACAATTAAAGGCACTTGTAAGGCACTGCTTACGGTCTCAATCATCTGCGTGCTGACAGGTGTTTGTGCGCCACTGCCAGCATCCATGAAGATGAGTTTTAATCCCAGCATTTCCCCAGCTACTGCGGTACAAAGTGCAATGTCTTTTTTTGTGGAAGGAATAGGCGTCGTGTTGCTGATATAAGAAACAGTCGTTGCGCTACCACCATCAATGAGCATGTAGCCAGTGGGTAGAACTTCGAGTGGACTGACGCGCAAGTAGGGAGCCGCTAAGACATGATTGCCAATTAATAATTCCGCATTGCGACCTGAAATGAGGGACAAAAACAAGACCGCATCTGCCCGATAACTTAGTTGAAACGAATTGCCAGGAAAGAGAATCATTGGTATGTCGCAGACCTTTTTGATGTCTTCCAAACACTGATCGAGCATGTTGTTGACGATCAAGCTGCCACCAATAAAGAAATAATCGACCTTAGCGGCTACGGACAACTCCAAAATGCGTTGCATACTATCCAAACGCAGTTTATCTGGGTCGATTAGAACCACAAATTTCTTTTGTCCTTTTTGTTTAGCAGTGACAAGCGAGTCGTAAAGATGCGTTGAGTTGTTCATAGTTAGCCGATTTCAGGTATTGGCGAGGAAGGAAGTAATAACAAAGATAGAAAAATATTATACGATGTTATGACTGATTCCCAATTTACGGTAGGCGCGCCAAAGGAGTTCTAGGTCTCTGAAAACACGATAGTCTTTGGCATAGAAAAAGTCCAAGCGTCGTTGAGTGGCTTCGCTTAATTTTTCTTTTTGTAAGTGAACGCTGTTGGGTAAAATCGCTGGACGCAACTGTGGTAAGGTGTGATCTGGTGTCGAAAACGGGTGATAGCCAATCCATGTTTTTTGTCCAATGAGAACAGCTAAGCAATTGGTAATAAATGAGTTAGGTTGTCTAATAAATAGTAAATGTATTGGAAGGGTCAGTAGCAAAAATAGGCTAGAGAGCAGATCGAATAGGCGTTTGTTTCGACGCTGTAACGGTTGATTGATGTTGTATTGTATCTTAATCGTGTACAGTTCGCCAGGCTCATTTTTGGATCGACTGCCGATGATGGATAAACTTTCTTCTGGTACGATTTTGTAGCTAATAGTTGGTCCTAGACGTGTCATCCACTGCATAATATCTTCGTTGGCTAAGTCTTTAGCACAAAAAATGACTTCGTCGACTTGATAGATGCGAACGACTTCTTCTAGTTGAGATAGCGCACTTAGATATTTCGCGTCGGTTTTTGCATTGGGAGCTACTGTACCGATCAAATTTTGGTGAACGGCTGCTTGGCTGAGCAGTTGCTGTACTCGTTCGCTCTCCATCAGGCTTCCGACAACGACTAAGTTTTTAAGCCGTTCTCGCCCTAAATCAAAGTTTCGATAGCGCAAAAAGTGCAGTAACACACGCAGCAAAGTCAAACTTCCCAATGCCCAAACCGTCCCCAACACGATCAATGCCCGCGACGACCGCAAATCCAATGGCAACAATCCATAGATAGCAGCGATGACCAAACTACCGACTAAAAGACCACGCACCAACAGCCGCAAATCACTTCGTTTGTCGTAATGCCCACTAAAATAGATGCTTGTCAACCAAACGATAATGTATAACGGAAAATTGAAATACAGTAGCCGATCCGCGTAGTAATTGGGGTCATTAAAATGATAGTTGCCCCAAAAGTCTTTTAGAAAAAATAAACCACCGAACAATAGTGTAGCGTCCAGAACGGGCAAGTACCACTTCTTAACCATATTAGAGACTAAGGTCAACAATGCTCGAAAATAAATCGCGCCACGCAACATCAAAATAAACAACTTCGCGTTTCGTCCTTCAAAGTGCTTCTGCGCAAACAGAATCATCGCTTGATAGAACGTCCGTACATATTTGACGCTTCCCTTTTTGGTACTTTCTCCTTTATAATGAATGATGCTTGTCTCGGCCAAATAATGGTTTTCGTAGCCAGCTAAAGTCACGCGGTAGGACAAATCAATGTCTTCGCCGTACATGAAAAACTGCTCGTCAAGCAAGCCTATTTTTTCCAAAACGGAGGATCGCATCCACATGAATGCGCCTGCCAATACATCGACTTTTTGATTTTCATTTTCCGACAGATGCCCTAAGTAGTATTGATTGAAAGTGGCAGATTTAGGGAAGAACCTAGAGAGTCCAAAAGTCTTGCAGAAAGCGACAAATGGAGAAGGAAAACCACGCTTCGATTCTGGCAAATACTCGCCGCTGCCATCTATCATTTTTACCCCCAATGCACCCACTTTCGGACGCGCTTCCATGTACGCCCAACATTTGTCGAAGGTGTCTTCTTGAACGACGGTGTCGGGATTAAGTAGCAAAATATATTTACCTGTTGCTTGCCGGATTGCTTGATTATTAGCAATAGAAAAACCTGGATTGTGGTGGTTGGCAATGAGTTGTACGGAGGGAAATTTGGTGCGCACCATCTCTACGGATTCATCGACGGAGTTGTTGTCGACGACGAAGACTTCTGCTTCTAAGCGTTGCGTGGCTCGTTCGACGGCACGCAATGCTTGCTCCAAGAAGTGTTGGACGTTGTAATTGACGATGATGATGGATAATTGCACGAAAGTTTTAGCGTAAAAGGTGTGAAAAGGTTACGAAGCTTTTGTTTGCTAATTTCGACATCTCAGCATTAGAAAGATATATGTTAGCTGTGAAATGAGAAATTATATATGGACTAGGTGAAAAGAAGAACCTAATTCTTGTATAATGAGCTGATTTTTAAAAATATTTACAGTTTATCTCATATCTCTTCAAATCTTACTCCTTCATCAATTGATACGGCGTACGCGCCATAATCGAACGTCCCAACGTCAATTCATCGGCATATTCCAGCTCGCCACCAAAGGAAATTCCACGTGCAATAGTACTAATTTTTACGGCCTGTCCGCGCAGTTTTTTAGAAATATAAAAGGCAGTCGTGTCGCCTTCGATAGTCGGACTGATCGCTAAAATAATTTCTTTCACCTCCTCATCGGCTGCTCGCCCGATTAATCCATCTATCGCCAACTCATTCGGTCCAATGCCTTCGATGGGAGAAATAACGCCGCCTAGTACATGGTACAAACCGCGATACTGACCTGTTCCTTCTATTGCCAAGACATCACGAATGCTCTCAACGACACAGATCGTGTGACGCGCTCGACGCAAATCGCTACAGACACTACAAATTTTGTCGTCGGAGATGTTGTTGCAGACTTGGCAATGCTGAATGTTGTTGCGTAAATTGGTGAGCGCAGACGTGATTTGCTCGGTTTCTA
>CAYLPW010000330.1:0-3675 GCA_964385665.1 uncultured Saprospiraceae bacterium | reverse complement strand
TTGAAAGCTGTTCCGAAAGATTCTTCATCGCTTGGTTCTAATACGGTTGGGACGTAGTAAAAATTACCCTGTGCGCTATCCGCTTTGATGTCGATGACTACGTAGCCATTCTGGGTCAAGTCATTGTATTTTTGATGCGGATTGTAGTTGATGATTTGTCCAGTGTTCAATCCAAAAACTGGATCGATGTTGTTGTTCATCAAAAAAGAAAACTGAGCACTCGCTTCTGCGCCTAGATTCTCGTCAAAGTTGGCAGCAGAAACGGAAGGAGTCACAAACTCAACGGCTGCCGAGCCTTCGCCAGTTGCTGGATTGTACGTAGGACTTGGGAACGGCAAAAAGTTCGTTTGTGGCGTTGGGTACAAAGCAGGTTGTGTCACTACATCGTACGCAAAGGAAGAGTGAATATCACCAGATAAAATGACTACGTTGTCGATGTCATTAGTGGTAATTTCATTCACAATTTGCTGACGTTCTGCTGGATACCCATCCCAAATATCTAAGAAGAAATTTTCGACAGCAAACACAGAATCCGCATTGGTGATCGCTTGACCTGCTGCTGCGAAACCGATATTGAAAGGAGAAAATTTGACTTGCTGAGCGATGACTTTCCACTTTGCCGTTGAGCTATTCAACCCTTCAAACAACCAGCTTTTTTGCTCATCTCCCAATAGCGTTCGTAGCTCATTAAAGTCCGCTTGCAACATGCTCGTCGGCTGAATCGAACGTGCTTCGTGACGCGTATCTAGAACAAACAAATCGACTAAATTGCCATAATCAAAGCGGCGGTAAACGGTTTGTGTGCCATTGTCACGGATCGGTAGCCACTCAAAATAAGCTTGTGTAGCAATCGCTTTACGCACCTCGTAGTTGCCTTCCGTTTCTGGCTGATGATTCTCTGCGCCATCTTCGTAGGCATCATTGGTGACTTCATGGTCGTCCCAAGTCACGATAAACGGATGTTGTTGATGCGCTCGAATCAACGGTTTCGTCAAACGATATAGCGAATACCGCTCTCGATAGTCTTCCAACGTCACGATTTCCTCTTCCGAACTCGTCACTCGATCTTCTAAGCGCAACTCCTGATACGGATGGTTTTCCCCATACTCATAAATGTAGTCGCCCACATGAATGACGGCATCCAAATCATTGCGATCGGCGATCCGATCATAGACATTGAAGTAGCCCCAATTGTAGTTACTACAAGAAATGAGGACGAACTTCAATTGCTCTGCTTCGTCGGCAGTGGGAGCTGTCTTCGTGCGTCCAGTTAAGGAAGATTTGCCCAATGCTTGAAAAGAATAGTAGTAAGTCGTGTTGGGTGATAAACCTGCCACATCTACTTTTACAGTGTAGTCGCGTTCGGCAATAGCAACGGCTGTTCCTGACGCGATAATGTCGGTCATAGCAGTATCGGTCGCCATCTTCCAATCGACAGCGACGCTAGGTACATCCGCAGTTACTTTTGTCCAAATGATAACGCGATCTTGCAAAGGATCGCCAGAAGCTACACCATGATAAAAGGGAGCTAGTTCTGGATCGAACAGATCACTCATACGCTGGGCATGAAGGGAAGAAATAGCCGTACAAGCGACTAGAAGGAGTACAAATAATTGTCTCATAGGTGAATAGTTTGAATGTATTATGATTTATTCACTATGAGAACAATTAACGCGAGCAAACACGTTGGCTGGAAGTTAAGTGTTGTTTAAGTTTAGCTTAACTCAACTCATAACTCTCCTTCTCTTGTTTCATCCGATCTGCAAACTGCCGAGGCGACAGTTGATATTCCGCCCTAAATTACACCCAATTGGCATTTTAGGTGGCATCATTTGGTGCATCGGGATGTCGTTCAGTCTGATTGCTTCCGAAAAGGCAGGCTTTGCGATCTCTTATGGTTTAGGACAAGGTGCGACTATGGTTGCAGCAGCTTAGGGCGTATTCATTTGGAAAGAATTCGAAGGTGCACCTAGAGGAACGAATATCTTGATTACCCTGATGTTCATTAGCTTTATTGTCGGTTTGGGATTGATTGTGGCTTCTCGTTTGGTTTGAACTGCTAGTAGATAATTTTAGTACTACTCGTAGCGAAGTAAATCCTTTAAGTGATTTAGCTTTGGGCAGCACTACAACCGATGCACCACCAACTGACGAAGAACATGCTGCGCCGCTACTTCCAATGTTTCTGCAAATACAAAAATACCTTCTTCGTGTCCAGCCATTGCGAAAATACGTTCTTGTTGAGCCGTACTATTGACGAGTAAGTCAATAATGGAATATGCCATCTCGGGGCTGCCGTAGCTAACTGACTTAGGAGTAGTTGGCACGTTGAATAGCAGCTTTTTCCACAATTCTAGGTGATGTACATGAATCACCGCGTTGACCCACTCGCAGGTTTCGTAGATGACCGCGTGACTCATCGATTCGGAAGAAGCAATGGTTGCGCCTCGGCAGTTTAGTTTATTTTGGTCAATATTGACTGCTGTGACAAGGGCAAAATGAGAAGCATCTAGCTGCTGGAAATTGCCAGTAGCAGAACCACTGATGTAAAATTGACGATTCGTTCCGACACGCTGACTAATATTGCCAAACCCAATACCGTTGTCGTACGCGCCAATCAACTTATTGTTATACATCAGCTGTCGATACGTGTTTAATTCTTGGATTGCCGAGTCAGGTAGGGGAGTGGTCTTCGCCCAATCCGCTTGAAACTTAATATAGCCTTCGTCGATCATGCTTGCTCTGGATAAAGGGAAAGAATAGCGGTTTCAGTAGCAGCACAAACGCCTCGTTCAGTGATGAGACCTGTTACGTATTTAGCAGGTGTGACATCGAAGCCATAGTTGATGGCAGGACTACCGTCGGGCGTCAGTTGCACCGTCTGAATGTTGTCATCATATCGACCTTGAATATGCGTTACTTCTTCAGCAGCACGTGTTTCTATCGGAATTTCTTTAATGCCATGGCGGAGCGTCCAATCAAATGTAGAACTCGGCAGCGCTACGTAAAAAGGAACTTCATTATCATGCGCCGCCAGTGCCTTTAGATACGTTCCGATTTTGTTCGCCACATCACCTGTCCGCGTCGTTCGGTCGCTACCTACGATGACCATGTCCACCATGCCGTGCTGCATCAAATGCCCACCAGCATTGTCCACGATGACCGTATGTGGCACACCGTGTTCTTTCAACTCAAAGGCAGTAATTCGTGCGCCTTGATTGCGTGGTCGCGTTTCATCTACCCAAACATGAACTGGAATCCCAGCGTCGTGTGCTGCATAAATAGGGGCAGTTGCCGTTCCATAGTCAATACAAGCCATCCAGCCAGCATTGCAATGTGTCAAGATATTGATGACTTCGCCTTCTTTCTTCTCTTTCTGAATAACTCGAATCAATTCTAAACCATGTTCCCCAATCTTGCGACAGTCTGCGACACTTTCTTCGGTCACTGCTCGCGCATTTTCTAATGCTAGTTGAATTCTATGTTCTTGGTTACTAGCTGACTGCAATTGATCAAAAATACGATCTATAGCATAGGCTAAGTTAACAGCGGTAGGGCGAGTTGCTTTCAAAGATTCAGCAGATTTCTGTACTTCCAAACCTTCTCGCATCGCCATGTACAAACCATAAGCAGCTGTTGAGCCAATTAAAGGCGCACCTCGTACGTGCATTTCAC
>CAYLPW010000329.1:0-3681 GCA_964385665.1 uncultured Saprospiraceae bacterium | reverse complement strand
CTAAAACCTGCATTAACTCCTCAAATTCCTGTGGCGGTTGATACAAATGATCTTGGTAGCTAGTAGCGGAGAAGCGCAAATGGTGAGGACGATCGTCGCGTAAGACTAAATCAATACTGATATTGCCGTATTGCTGATTGATTTTTTCGCCTTCTTCAAAAGTGGTGCGGGGTTTTAAATAATGTTTTTGTACACTTTCTACCCAATTCGGACGACTATAGGTGCGGACGTCGGATAGTTGTAAGCGATAATTGAGCGTACGGACGCGCTCTTTTAGATAGTCCAACAAATAGATGGCATCACGGCGACTATATTGCATATGATTAAAATGGACGACAAAACCTTTCATGCTAGGTGTGTTCAGAAAGTCGATCGCTTCGTCAGTGTCGTTCGGTAAACTTTGATACAAAGCGTATTGATTGATGAGCCAATCAATCAGGCGTCGGCGCACCAACGTTCTCTTCCAATGCGCATAATCCGCTTTCTCTTCCTCGCTTCGTTTCAATAGCTCATGTACGGCAGGGCGTACAGGTGAGCTTTCTTCTGCTGTTGCAAAGAGCGATTTAATCTGTTCCCAAAGTCCACTCATAAAGGTCGTTTCGATTCATTCTTTTAAGGAACACTACGAAGCGTAAGATGTTGTTGGCGGTGTGTAATTCAGACTTTTTTAAAAAAATTCAACCTTTTTTGAGAAAAAATAGTAGGCAAATGGAATAATTTTATCAACAGAATTTTTATACTATTCTATTGATTATCAATTATTTAAAATAAAATTTTTCAAAAAAATTTCAACAAAAAGCTTTTTCTGTTCTTTCCAAACCCTCGAATCCGCTGCATATTTGTACTGTGAGACGGAAACAGCGGGGATTCCGAAAGCTTTCGGAACAAAAAGATGAATTAGAATATTGAGAAAACTTTTTTTGAGAAAGACAAACTTTTAAGGGCTATCCCAAGCCTACCGATTTACCTGAATGACCAAAAGATTTTCGTAAAATTCGTTCTTTTTCATGAGATTATAACTTGTTGAATGTCGGACCTTGTCCATCAAAAAATGGACAAGGTACTTTTTAGAAGCAGAGAGAAAAGATCAAGTTATTCAAATTTCTCACACCAATTTGTAATTGCTAGTGTCTTTATATATTACCACAAACCGATTATGGTATTATCGTGGGAGCGGGGTTCGCTCCCATTTTTTCGACAACATTCGCGCTCAATACTGATTGAGCTTTTCAAATAAATAAAAGCCTGGTTTAAATCATAACTGTTGCAAGAGAAAGTTTAAACCAAATATACTACGCTAAAGAATTTTCATGAGTTCACAAACTAGCACTGGGGTAATTTGAAGCTGTACAATTTTTGTGCAGCTTTTTTTTTGTGCTGCTATGTGACAAACAAAAGGCTGTCCTCAAAAAGAACAGCCTAAATTTGGACGATTAGAAACAAAAATTGTCCGCTGCAAAAGCAGCATTCGTTGTATATTGTAGTAGATGTTATTGATCGTTCATTTGGTGTATGAGATCAACTATAGTTGCGATAAATAATGTGGGAACATCTCATGCCAAAGTGGCCAATCGTGTTCTTGCCAGCCCCGTACATCCAGCCAATGTGCAATGTTCTTTTCATTCAATCGACGCGACATATCCTGACTAAATTCTCTACAAATATCCCATTCCGACGTACCTAATACAATTTTCATGTTCCAAATATTCGGATCACTCAAGCCATGTACATAATCGACAGGATTGTGGAAATATACAGTATCGTCGTAGTAGCCGTCCAAAAAAGAGCGAATATCAAATTTACCGCTCATCGCAAACAAATGACTCACGCGATCAGGATGTCGAAACGCGAAGTTCAACGCTTGATAGGCGCCAAAACTCGGTCCTGCCATCGCTACTTTCCCAGTACCAGTATTCCACCGAATTTTGTCGACGACTTCCTCCAGAATCGCTTTGTCGTACAAATTATGGTTGCGCACTTTATGAGCAGGATGCAGTTGTCGGTTGTACCAGCTGTGTTCGTTAATAGAAGTCGGGCAATAGATTTGAACCAAACCTTGTTCAACAAACCAAGCCACCGATCCGATCAGTCCCTGATCTTTACACTCATAGTAACGTCCCATCGTCGTTGGGAAAATGACGAGCGGATAACCACGGTCACCGAAGACCAACATTTCCATGTCCAAGCCTAGCGTGCCAGAGTACCATTTGTAGTATTTTTCTTGCAAGGGTATGAAGTTTAGGTATTGAAAAACGCAAAGGTAAGAAGGAATTGGGGAAAATGGAGGAGCTGGTTGAAGTGGGGGAATTGGTTGAATTGGTACGCTTCGCTAACTGATGTTCCGAAAGCTCTCGAAGGATGAACTGATGAACTAACAAACTGGATATATGGAGTAGTTGTTGAACCCTCTCACCTCTCGAAACTCTCCTGACTCTCCCTCTCTCTCAAAACTCTCCCCCTAGTCTCTCACCAGCTGCAACTTCATCCGCTGGATTCGATCTTCTAGCCGCTCTGAACTCAATTTTTCTCGAATGCGATCAATCAAAATAGGAAAGGCAAAAGGCGTGGCTTTCTTTGTTTCTTCGATGACGATGCGCTGTTGTTGAATGCGTTGTAAAGCAGTTCGGAGGCGTCCTTCTTGCACTTGAAAGGTCATGACCTCTTCGTGGGCTTGTAATAGTAATAAATTGTCTGGCTCGTAATCATTGAAAACTTGAAAAAACAATTGGGAAGAGGATTGCAAATGTCGATCTCGTTTTTGTCGACTTGGATAGCCTTTGAACACCAATCCAGCAATACTCGCAATTTCTCGAAAACGGCGTTTGGCGAGTTCAATGGCATTGACGCTACGTTGAATATCTTCGTATAGGTTTTCGGTCGAAAATAAGTCTTGTTGCAGTCCTTCTCGAATGGGAATAGGCGTTTCCGAAAGCAACTCAAAACCGTAATCATTCATGGCAATGGAAAAGGTGATCGGCTGTAATTTGGATAGTCTATAGGCAACGATAGAGGCAATGGCTTCATTCGTATTGCGCCCCTCAAAGGGATAAAAGGTCAAGTGATAGCCTTCGCGACTTCTAAACGATTCTACGAGCAGTTCATCCGCGCACGGAATGCGAGAGCGTCGCGCTTGAATGTCACTCAACGGTTCTAGTGCTTGTAGCTCTTCTTCCAGACTTTCTACTTTTCCTTCTGCGCGTGCTTCAGCAATATCTTCTATTTTTTCGCGCAGTTGATGGGACAACTGTGAAGACAATTCGAGTCGGCCACCCAACCAAGATGGAATTTTTCCTCGCTTGTTTTTGCTGCGTCGCACTTGTACCGTCATATCTTTGATACGCACTAATTCCAACGCACGTCCAGCAAACCAAAACACATCGCCAGGTTTCAATTGCCCAGCAAACCACTCTTCGACTGTGCCGATATAGCCACCACTCACAAATTTGACTTGCAGCCATCCCTCTCCTACTATCGTCCCAATGGACAAACGATGTCGCAACGCCACTTTTCGACTGATTACTTTGTAAATACCTTCCTCTACCACCACTTTATGATGATCTTCATATCGTCCCAGCGAAGGTCCGCCTGTGGTGATGAACTGCAAACACCAGTTCCATTCTTCGCGTGTGACACTGTGAAAGGAATAGGTAGCAGTGATTTCGTCGTAGATTTCTTTTTCAT
>CAYLPW010000328.1:0-3697 GCA_964385665.1 uncultured Saprospiraceae bacterium | reverse complement strand
TCCTTATTATCAGCAGTGTAAACAGATTTGGGAAGAACTCGTCGAGCAAGCTCCTGCTTATGTCGAGTTTCAAAACAATCTAGCTTGGGTGAAGGAGCGGTTGGAAGCCTTCTAAAAAAAGTGTTCTACACCGATAGCGCATCCTACTCCATTACCGCTTCTACCTGCACCCGAAAATAGGGCGGCGTCCGTTGTGTTCAGCTTTACGAAAAGCCACTGCCCAAGGCGCAACTTGCGCAAAGCACTAGCAGGAATGGAAAAAACGACTCGTTTCCTAGATGGCGATTTTGCTCAACTGTACGCCGCCGCAGCGGTCAGAATTGCTCAACGCTGGAAGTACTTCGCTGGCATCGCTATTTTGATCTCCTGCTTTCTTGTTGACTTGGCTGACCGTGAGTATTCAGGCATTGAGAACCGCGAAGTTGAGTCCTGTGGAGACCTTGAAAGAGGAGTGATAAAACAGACACCTCACGAATACCGCATCATAAACCGCACAATAGAATTCAAATTATCCCGCGCATAAGTGGCGAGTGCTTTATCGACATACGCATTACTCGTCACGGCGATGAAAAGTGCATTGGTGACAATAGTGATGAATAGCAAGCGGGTAGCGGAATACGGAATATTGTTCGTGCGGAAGTAGCGCAAGATGTAACGATAAATTTGAATCGCCATTTGATTCATACTAGGTGTTTTGGCAGTGTCGTACTTCATCGTGTGGCGCAAAAAATGGCTGTAATATTCACGCAGGCAGCGATTGGCGAGACCTAAGGCTAAGGAGTAGCGACCATTACTGATGAGCCCGTCGATTCGTTTGAGGTAGCGGTTTAGTTTATCTAATCGCTCTTTTCTGTGATGAAAATAGTTGTGGTGTTTTTGTGCTTCTACTTCAACAAACTGCTCTAACGTCAGCATTTCGTCTGGAAACACCATGCTCAGATCCTTGATGCAAGACTGAAACACGCGAATACGGTACGTGCCATCCAAAGCAAGTAAGGCCGACTGATAAAAATTAATCTCGTCATCCTGCGTTTGCGTACGCTCCAAATAGGTATCAATGAGGACGTCAGGATGCAGTTCGGTGATGTACCGATGCAAGCGCTCCTTAAAGATGTTTCGCTTGGTGAATGGACAGGAAAAAATAATCCGGATCAATTCTTCGCAAGCTTGCGTCCAATTCATTGATATTGATGAGTTTACTGATTGATTCAGGCAAAAGTAAGCGTAAAGTATTTACCCATTACCTATGATTGGCTAACATAACGAAATAGAATTGGTTTTCGCTCCCCAAAACCCTAATTTTTCTACAAACTTAAGCATAATTTTATTCTCTATTTACCTATGACTAAAGCGGATAAAAAAGTCACTTAACGTCTGTCAATTCAGACGGATTTCTTTACTTCACGTTATATTTTTTATTTTGCCCAATTTTACCTTTCGTTCGCAACCAAATAAATACCTAATCAATTGAAAGAGAGACAGATAACAGACACCATCATGATGGTGCGCCCGGCCCACTTTGGGTACAATCCGCAGACTGCAGAAAGCAACGCTTTTCAAAGCAAAGACACCGATCTAAGTCAGTCTGAAATTGAAGCCTTAGCTCGTCAAGAGTTTGACCAGTTCGTGAACGTGTTACGTCAAGCCAACATTCATGTCATCGTCATTCAAGACAATGAGGAGGTGGTGAAATACGATGCGGTTTTTACCAACAATTGGTTTTCTTCGCACATAGACGGTACGGTTGTCACTTACCCTATGTTTGCCATCATGCGCCGACTGGAACGCCGCGAAGAAATCTTTAATATGCTGGGGACACAATTTCAGTACAAGAACCGGCTTCGCTTAGAAGTACACGAAGACTACGATATGTTTTTGGAGAGCACTGGCAGTGTTATTTTGGATCGCCCCAATCGACTAGCGTATGCCTGTCGAAGTATCCGAACTAGTGAGGAAGTACTAGATGCTTTCTGCCAAAAAATGGGCTACGAAAAAGTTATTTTTGATGCAACAGATGAAGAAGGACTAGAAATCTATCATACCAATGTGATGATGGCATTGGGAGAGGATTTCGTCATTATTTGCTTGGAAGTGGTGCGCGATCATCAAGAGTGGGCGATGTTGCACCGTCGATTTAATGAAACTGGAAAAACAGTTATTGAAATCAGCTATGAGCAAATGACAGCTTTTGCTGGGAACATGCTACAAGTGCGCAATCGAGACGGCGAGACGTTTTTGGTGATGTCCGAACAAGCCTATCGGTCGCTGACAACACAGCAAATTGAACAGATCGAGCAGTTTACGAATATTCTGTACAGTCCACTTTACATTATTGAACAGTTTGGCGGGGGTAGTGCGCGTTGTATGATGGCGGAGATTTTTTTACCGAAGAAAGTAGTATAGATATGGGATTTTGAGTAGTGAGATATGAGATAGTCCGCAACTATTTCTCAAAATCACCAAATTATGCACAATTAAAGTTAGCTGTTTACCTTGCGAAGATGGTGTAGTTATTCGTGTATAGGTAAGGTAGTCTTTGTAAGGTTTTATACGAAATGGTTTATCAAATGCATGAACTCGAAGTAGAGCTTTACAAAGGCTGGCTCGGCTCTTAGCAGGTGCGCAGCCTTCGCAAAGCGCAGTTTAACTAGCGCACTGCACTTTCTAACAAAGTTAACTTTCCAGAGTCCGCGTTCAGTTCCGCCTCTATCCCAATCGGTAGGACAATTTGATCATCGACATGACCGAATGATAATCCATACGCACTCGGTACATTCAGTGACCCAATACGGTCGTCGATGGTTTCTGCCAATGTCAAAGATAGATCATTGCGATCCGCCTCGCAGTCTTCAAAAATACCCATCGCGATACCGCTGGCATTTTGTAAAAAAGCGGTCTGCCGCAACTGCGTGAGCATCCGATCAACGCGGTAGGGCTTCTCCCCTATTTCTTCAATAAAGACTAGTTTGTTGTAGGCTTTTAACGCCCAAGGTGTACCAGCTAAGGAAGCTAGTAGACTCAAATTGCCACCAAACAACCTGCCTCGTGCGCGACCGCCAGTCACCGTTCGTCGTTTGAACAAATCGTTGCGTCTGCCCTTTCTGCGATGACTACCCGAAGGTTCAAATTCGGTTCGGCGTCGATCATCGAACAACACCCGCCTCAGATGTCGACGTGTATATCTGCTAAAATCTGAACTAGCTACCGCTGCGTGAAACCCCACCAATCCAGTCTCCACGTAGAATGCTTGTAACAAAGCGGTAATATCGCTGTACCCGACAAAGACTTTTGGATTGTCTCTGATGATATCGTATTGAATATCTGGTAATAACCGCGTACAGCCATACCCCCCTCTTGCACACCAAATTCCTTGTACTTCTTGATCTTCAAACATTCGATGCAGATCGTCCAGTCGCTGCTGATCTGTACCAGCCGTGAAGCCACGTTGCTCTCGAATATGCTGCCCTAGTTTCACTTTCAAACCCAGTCCCTCTAGATTACGTATACCTTTTTCCAGAGCGCGATCATTGATGAAGCTACCAGGCGTGATGACACCAATGGTATCGCCTTTCTCTAGACGACGTGGTTTTACACCGATGATTGTTTCCTCTTTTTCTTCGGAAAGTACGGGTAGCTTTGGCGCAGCGGCTACTAGGGCAAGTGCGCCTAACTGTTTGTGAAAGTCTCTTCGTTGCAT
>CAYLPW010000327.1:0-3759 GCA_964385665.1 uncultured Saprospiraceae bacterium | reverse complement strand
AATGTAAAATGTCGAAGTATGGGATGCGTAGCGTTTAGTGCCTTCGGCGTTCGGTATTCCTTGTTCCGTATTCGTTATTCCCCATTCCCTTAGTTCCAGTCCACTGACTCTGGCATCTGCGCAATGACCGTATACGCATTGCCTTTATTGTGCATAATCATTTTCCAAAGATTAGTTGGATTCGATTTGAACAAATAATTAGCAAACATAGGTGCCGTGACCCAAGAACCACGTTCCATTTCTTCTGACAATTGACCGCCTGACCAACCTGAGTAGCCCACAAAAAAACGAATGTCGTTGGACTTGATTAACTCATTGTCAATCAGTACTTTCAATTTCTCAAACGAACCACCCCAATACACACCATCTACGATTTTAACGCTATCCTCTAGTAGATCACCGACTGCATGAATGTAATGAATCGTATCTGTTTGTACTGGACCACCGAAGTAAACATTTCCTTCAAATTCTGGAAAATCGGAAATGAGTTCGTCCACGCGCATATCCATCGGGCGATTCATAATGAAGCCCAAACTACCTTCTGGATGATGTTCGCACAGCACAATCGCCGAGCGACGAAAATTGTCATCCCACATAAATGGATCGGCCAGTAAAATCGTTCCACTTTTGATAGCCGCTTCTATATCTTCTTCTTTCATCTTTTTTCAATTCATTATACAGTACTGATTACAGTGTGCTTGTTGGAAATCGTCGATCTATACGTTTAACGAACCCTTGAATCACCTTTCCTGTTCCACCAACTTCTATAAATTCGGTGACGCCATCAGCGATCATATTTTTCATGGTCTGTGTCCAACGCACGGGCGAAGTTAGT
Source organism: uncultured Saprospiraceae bacterium (assembly GCA_964385665.1). Classification (GTDB taxonomy): domain Bacteria; phylum Bacteroidota; class Bacteroidia; order Chitinophagales; family Saprospiraceae; genus JAAUTG01. Next base: position 2,924 of record CAYLPW010000327.1, on the reverse strand, counting down.
TGCGCAATCAAATTTTGCTGAATGGTTTCAGGATCAGTGGAGGCTTGCGCGGTTACGTTTTGGTAGATCGGACAGTTGGGTTGTCCGAAATTGGTTTGTTCTATCGCCGCTTGTAGTTGTTGTTTCGCAGGCTCCATCAAAGGCGAGTGAAACGCACCACCCACAGGTAGCACAATCGCCCGTCGTGCGCCAGCTTCTTTTAACTTTTCGACAGCGATATCAATGCCTTTCACTGAACCAGAAATCACCAATTGACCAGGACAATTATAGTTCGCTGCGACGACCACTTCTTCCGTGATCGAATCACATACTTCTTCCACTTGCTCATCCTCTAATCCGACAATAGCCGCCATCGTACTGTCGACTAGTTCGCAGGCTTTTTGCATCGCTTGCGCCCGTTGGTTGACTAACAATAGTCCATCCTCAAAACTCAACGCTCCATTTGCTACTAGTGCTGACAATTCACCCAACGAATGTCCAGCGACTACATCTGGCTGAAAGTCATCGCCCGCCATTTTTGCTTTGATGACCGAATGCAGAAATACCGCAGGCTGCGTGATATTCGTCGCTTTTAAGTCTTCGTCTGTTCCTTCAAACATGACATCGCTGATGGAAAATCCGAGTAATTCGTTGGCTTGATGAAATAATTCTTTTGCGATCGACGACTCTTCGTATAGGTCTTTTCCCATGCCGACAAATTGGGACGCTTGTCCCGGAAATACGTATGCTTTCATTAAATAGCTATTGGCTGTTAGCTATTGGCTATTAGCTATTCAGCGGTTTATTGTTTAAATTCATTGATGGCAGTTTTTCGGCTGTTGGCTATTAGCCGTTAGCTGTTGGCTTTTCAGCACTTTATCGCTAAGTTCAGCTATAGCAGTTTTTATTTTTTTGCTATCGGACGAATGACTAAAGTCGTACGCTTTTGTTATGATCTTTCCGACGCTTGATGAAATTTTCATTCTTCTCTTTCCAACGTATGAATAAATTCATACGCTTTTGTTATCTCTTAGCTAATGGATTTTGCTCTCACTCTTTTACTCTCCTTTTTCTCCAAAATACTCCACATAAATATTCTCTGTTTCCCACAATTGAATGCGATACAACTCACCATTCGGTATATGCGGAGCTAATTGTTCCCAGAACAAGATGGCGAGGTTTTCAGTTGTCGGCTGCTTGCCTTTTGGAATGAAATCGACATCCAGATTAAGGTTGGAATGATCGACTTTATCCGTGATGTGCTTTTTGATCAGTTGGCTCAAATCTTTCACATCCATGATGTATCCAGTCTGCGGATCGGGTTCTCCTTTCAGTGTGACATACAACCAATAATTGTGTCCATGCCAGTTCTTATTGGCGCACTTTCCAAAAGTAGCGTAGTTTTTTTCCTCGCTCCATTCTTCTACCCACAGTTTGTGTGCCGCATTAAATCGTTCTCGTCGTGTTAAATAGACCATATGTTCCTTCTTCTTCTCTACGTGCAAAGGTAATAGGGTTTGTATTTTTATTTTCAGATTCAACAAGTAAACGTAGGTCTTGATCGAATAAATTTCGTGCTTTATTGAAGATTTGCTTTATTCGTTCTCAAAATCAGTACAATTTGGCAGCAGTACCTTCTATATCTCGTTTCCGCTTGTCGACTCCATCGGTTTTCTACCATATTGGATTGTGGCTGTTCATCTTGCTCCTATTTATTCTTTATCAAGGAACGGAATCGGGTTTCTTTTTCACTTTTACAAACAGCCTGATTATTATCGCTTTTTATGCAGCAGTGGTCTATTTCAATGTCTATTATCTTATTCCAGAATACTTGATGAAAAATAGATTGCTGACGTATAGTTTGCTGCTGTTGGCAAGTTGTTTGGTGGTGCCGCCCTTGCGAGAAATGGCGCACTACTTTTTGTATGAAGGCTTTTCGAATGGCTATCCCCAAGATTTGCTACTCGAAAATTTGTTGTTTGATTTTCTACTTATTTTCTTAGTTGTTAGTTTTTCCACACTTTTCAAAATCGTGAGCGATTGGGTCAAGCAAAGCCGCGAACGTCAAGAATTACAACGACGTACCATGCAGTCCGAATTGCGCTTTTTGAAGTCCCAGATCAACCCACATTTCCTTTTTAATACGCTCAATAACCTATATGCGCTTACCCTTAAAAAAGACGACAAAGCCCCCGAAATTGTCATTAAGCTATCTGAAATGATGCGCTATATGCTGTACGAATGCAACGAAAAGCGCGTATCGCTTCAAAAAGAGGTCAACTATATTCGGAACTATTTGGACTTAGAAGCCCTGCGACAAGGGAAAAATGTGCGTATCGACTTTGAGGTAAATGGAAAAGTGACCGACCAGCAAATCGCGCCGCTGATGTTTATTCCATTCTTGGAAAATAGCTTTAAACATGGACTCAACCACTTGATTACAGAAGGCTTCGTCAGCATTATTTTGAATGTAGACGATCAGGAAGTCAATTTTTATATTGAAAACAGCAAAGCCGATCGGGTAGCAACACCCATGCGTGGAAAAAGTGGTGGTATCGGGCTAGTCAATGTACGCCGGCGATTGGATTTGTTGTATCCAGATCAGTATGATTTAAGTGTGGAAGAAACGCCGACGACCTACGCTATTAACTTACTGCTGACTTTAGATCAAGTATCTAAAACTGCTTCCAGAACTGCCTGATACACGACTTCACTGGCGCGTTCCCAACTGTATTGTTCACGCTGTACTTTTCCTTTTTCGATCAATTCTTGTTGCAATTGTTCATCTTCGTGTATCTGGATAAGTGCGTTTTGAATAGATGTACTGTCTATTGGATCAACCAATAATCCTGCCTCACCCACCACTTCTGGCATGGAAGAAATAGTAGAGGTAATAACAGGCACTTCTGCATACATCGCTTCCAAAAGTGGCACACCAAATCCTT
>CAYLPW010000326.1:0-3765 GCA_964385665.1 uncultured Saprospiraceae bacterium | reverse complement strand
ATTGAGTACAGGTATTATTAGATGTGCGTTTATAGTTGCCCAAGCTGTGCTAGCAAATGAACTTATCTTCATCAGTTTCTGTAAATGAAGATGATTGAAATAGCTATTTTATAAATTTTTGTCAAACAAGAAATAACACACCATGCGAAGACGTCGCTCAAGCAAAGCAAAAAAATATATTTACGCAGCAGATTGGCTGAAATTTAAGCCATACAAAAAGACGAGTAAGTACGACCAATTCTACGCGAATCTGGCGAATGCCATTTACCCAATCTTAAAAAAGGAAACAGATCGTTCCTTCGAACCTATTGAAGCACAACATATCAGATTGATGTCCATTCATTTGGCTCAATATGTGGAAGACTTCGCTAGTGAAATAGGTGTGTGGAAAGCCTTCATAGACATGAATGAAGAGTTGTATGGTTATGTATTGCCTTTTTTCGACTTATCCAACTATAATAGAAACGACTTAAATCAGGTCGATATTCAGTTTTTGCTTTGGTACTATTTTTGTAGTCTCGCCGAATCGACATACCTACCATACGACGAGCGATTCCAAGAACTAAGTCAAGAGATATTCGATCTTTTGGAAGAGTACGATGAACTTCCTGTTAATGATTTTTATGAAACGTACTTTAAAGTAGAATTAGAAGACAATTACTTTGACATTAAGCTACAATTGTTCGAGTTCGTTACTAGCAATTTTTTACTCGGTCTTCCGAATACCGTATTCTTGAGTAAGCAAATTGAAGACATGATGAATAGTGATTTGGAAGAGCACATTGATAGAGGCGTTATTCTATACTATTTGCAGGAAGTCACTGCTTTCAAGCATCGGTTTAGGCTCAATGGACTGAGTGGAGTAGAGCTATTTGCGCACGTCGTTCGCTGTTCTGAAGAGACTAAACAACAGTTGTTAAAATTGGACGAGCGACCTACTGGGCAATTCGTTTTCCGAGGAACAGAGGGTGATTACTATCAATTCGAACATTGGACAACGGGTCGTCAATTTAAGGTTTGGAAAGAGTCTATGAGCTATGAACCTCATGTTATGAAGAAGGGAACGTTGGCTAAAATGGAACTCGTTCGTTGGAATGACAAATGGTGGCAGTCGGGTATGCTATTGGGGGGTGGCAGTGAGTACGACGACAAACCTAACATCATGGAAGCAGACTATTCATTTTATAGTAATAAAGAACATATACAGCAAAAAATAGTAGCGCAAACAGATCTGGCACATCACATCTTCGTAGATACGTTTGGGCATTTTATATATGAAGCGCAAAGTGGGGAAGACCTAGTAAATGCTCAAGCTATGGTGTTGAGGAAGACGATTATTGCTAATCAAAAAACAGCAGACAAAAAGCTGACTGATGAAGAAATAGAAGAGAATATCCAGACATCTATAAAAACATTTGAGCATTTAGCTAAGGAGTATGAGCGTGGAACAACTTTTGTTTCCATCGAAGGAGAAGGGACGATGTATTTACTAAGCTATGAAGACACGATTGAGTTGCTGCAAAAGCAAAATGCGTCCATAGAAGATAAAGAGGAGCTTTATGACTGTATATTAGTCAATTATGAACCTGAGGTCAGTGCTTATTTGATCGAAAATTATTCAACGGACAACCTAATCTTACCCGTTCCGAATGCGCATCTACTAGATGTTCCTAAGTATTGGAAATTTCTCCATCGTTTTGAAAGTCCAGGAGTCTATAAAAAGCGAGTGCCACTAATGAAGATGAGAGAGTAGGGAAATTCGCTAAGAGCAGCAGGAAAGAATGGTGGGTAAGCTTTTGCTTTAAGAACTTGCCCACCATTATAAGTGAAACGAACAAAATAACTTCGACCATTATTCCCATTCTTTTTCCTTCTAAAACAGCTCAAAAAATAGTTCCGTAGCTAGGCTATGCAACGATTTTTTGAGTGCTTTACAAGAAAAAATAAAAGCGTATTCTGGTCTAACTTATTTAATTCCTTTCTCTTATCAGAATCGATACTCGAATACTCCATAATTATCACTTCGTAGACCAGCATTCACTTCTTCTAGCTCAAATAGTTCAGGTTCAAGATCATAACCTAACCATTCTTCCATTTCCTGATATTGCGGATGCTTTTTATTCTTCATAATCTCAATCAATTCCATATATCCCCAAACACCACCACAGTCTTCTGGTGGGCAGGCTCTTTTCCCTTTTGTGCAAATCGGATACTGAACGCCCTTTTCCTTCTCTTTGATAGCTTCTAGCAAAATAAGGTGCGACCAAGAGTCTCCAAAATCATACTCGTAGCGCAGTTTATCACCTTTCCGTAGTAGAAAGTCGTGGAGTTTCAAGCCAGTATAATCATGACTGTAATCATCATATTCGCTGGGTGGAGCATACATTTGCCTTCCATCTCTAAACTGATGCAAATGTCCATTCATCCAACCCATAGTCGTTTGGATAATTTTGTGTAAATCGGATAGTAACGTATCTGGTAGTACTTCCAGACGTCGCCAAATAGGTGGTTTTGCTCCCTCTAAAGAGACTTTGATTTGGTAAATCATGAAAGATATAATTTTGAACAGAAAATTTTTAAAATCCTCTTCGAGCCTTACGAGCTAGTTTCCTGTTTCTCTTAGCTCGATAGACTTCTAGGTTTTTGTAATGAGCTTAGCTTCTAGTAAAGCTAATAAAATAGTAGGAACTTTAATATACAAAATCCCAGCTACTTATTGTGGAAAAATACCCAACTCCCCAACACCACTTTCCCCCCTGTTCTTCCTATCTTGCCCAATGCAGAATAGCAAACCAAACAGACCCAAAAAAGCGTTCAAAAAGGAGCAACTTTTCGCTAGTCAATAGTGTAGTTGCTATGCGCTAATCGTCCATCAGTTATCCATTATAGACAGACCGAATACTATGCCAGATTTTCTTCACCTCCACTGCCACACGCAATACTCCTTACTTGACGGTGCTGCTTCCATCGGACAAATGATGGACAAAGCCGCTGCGGACGGGCAGAAAGGAGTTGCGCTCACCGATCATGGAAATATGTTTGGGGCGTTTAAGTTTGTGGCGGAAGCGGAACGTCGAGACTTGAAACCGATCATTGGCTGTGAGTTTTATTTGGTGGAAGATCGCCATCGAAAGTCATTTAGTCGGGCGCGTGGGGAAAAAGATAAGCGTTTTCATCAATTGCTATTGGCGAAAGACCAAAAAGGGTATGAGAACCTGTGTAAGCTGTGTTCTTTAGGGTACATGGAAGGTTTGTATACGAAGTTTCCACGCATTGACAAGGAAGCTTTGTTGCGGCATTCAGAGGGCTTGATTGCTACAAGTTGTTGTATTGGAGCGGAAGTGCCACAGGCGATTATGCATGGGCAGCTGGAAAAAGCAGAGGAGTTGTTGAAATGGTGGTTGGATGTGTTTGGCGAAGATTATTATATTGAATTGCAACGGCACAGAGGGCTAGAAAATATAGATCAGTTAGGAATTAGTCAAGAAGACATTAATCAGCAACTCATCCAATTTGCGCGTAAGTATAATGTCAAAATCATAGCGACCAACGATTCGCACTACGTGGAAGAAGAAGACTACATTCCACACGATATGTTGCTCTGTATCAATACCGGCAACCGCATCGAAGATACTGATCGCTTTAAATTCCCAAGTTCCGATTTCTACTTCAAGACGAAAGCGGAAATGGGACAACTCTTTAGCGATGTGCCAGAGAGTCTGGACAATACCTTAGAGATTTACGACAAAGTAAGCAAGCTGACTC
>CAYLPW010000325.1:0-3837 GCA_964385665.1 uncultured Saprospiraceae bacterium | reverse complement strand
AATCCTGATTTGGTGCTGATAGATGTAGAATTACACGAGTATTTGATGACCTGTGTTGCTTTGGATATGCCGACCATTTTATTGAGCCAATGGTACTCGCTGTGGGATCGAAAAGGATTGCCACCGTTGTTGGAAGATACCATTCCAGGAGAAGGATTTCGAGGAAGTCAGCTGGGGCTACATTTAGCTTGGAGGAAGATCAAACTAAAGCGTTGGTGGATATTTGGGAAGCAAAAATGGCGAAGTGCAGCGACCGATCGACGTTCCATTTTGAAACAGTATGCTCATCAAATTGGCTTTCCGATGCAGTATGCCACTCAAAACTTTTGGCCAGGTCCGTTTACCTATAACACACTGCCAGTTTTTAGTATGACCTTGAAGGAGATGGAGTTTCCACATGACCAGCAAAAAGAACTACATTACATTGGCGCACAAGTCTATACGGATCGGAAGCAGACAGAGATTGACCAGCAAATGCTCCATCAATTTGAAGCTATCTTCAAACTAAAAAGAGAGCAGAATAAGTCATTAATTTACTGCTCAGTTAGCACCTTTAAATCGGGCGACCAGCAATTTTTACAACGCGTTATTGAAGCAGTGGCAGGACGTGAAGATTGGCTGTTAGTAATTGGATTGGGTGGCTTATTGGATAATACCCAATTCAAAGACTTACCACATAACGTTTTTGCGTTTGGTTGGGTGCCACAGCTACAAGTTCTAGCACAAGCAGATCTATCCATCAACCACGGTGGTGTACATACTATCAATGAGTGTATTCATTTCAAAGTACCCATGTTGGTTTATTCTGGCAAGCGATCCGATCAAAATGGCTGTGCAGCACGAGTAGAATACCATAGAGTAGGTAGGATGGCGGATAAGGATAATGACGATGTTTCCGCGATCCAAAAAAAAATAGAACAAGTCTTAACGAATGATTCCTATCAACGTCGAATGGAAGAGATGTACGACCACTACCAAGCGTATAAAAAACATCGGGTTTTAGTCCAAAAGATTGACGATTATTTAGTCTCGTTTGTGACGGAATAAAAATTGTAAAGAGTTCATCATATTAAGAATCTATTTATTTGTGAACTCGAATAATACGTATACTTTTGATCCCTTCTTTTAAGTCCTGTACTTGCGACTTATCATTGGCGAAGCCGTAACACCTACCTACGTTATCATCCACACCCGATCTTAATTTTTAAACTTCCAAAACAAAAATAATGAGTAGTGGAAAGTAAAAACGCGTTATATGCATTCAACAAAAAATATTGATTGGTGAAGAAAGAGAATAAAATGGAATTGACGCAGCAGTCGGATGTACTACAGATTGACTTCACAAAGTACTTTTTTAAACTACTGTCCTATTGGTGGTTGTTCGCGCTTTCATTAATAATTGCAATAGGGGCAGGCTATTTTTACTTGCGTTACGCTAACTATAAATATTCAGCAGAAGCTATTTTATTAATCAAGGATACTGGTCGAAGCGGACAACTTTCAGAAGCGTCCATTTTGCTAGATGGAGGATTTACGGGTGGTGGAAAGTCATTGGTCAATGAGATTGAAGTGTTACGTTCAACTCCACTGATGAAAAAAGTAGTAGAGGAACTGAATCTAAATACGGCTATATTCAAACAAGGACGAGTGAGAGAGTCAGAACTCTATATAAATCCACCACTTACCATCACTCGACTAGATAGTGTGCAACGATGGGCTTCATTTTATATCGAGCCTGATGGAGAAAAGAGTTTTTACCTGAAAACTGATCCTGAAGAGGAAGGAACACGATATTACTACAACGTACCTTTTCGTTCCAATTATGGCTATCTAAACATAGAGCGAACTGCACCTAATACGCCTATACTGAGTACCTTACGTATCAGCTTACAACCTATTTATGCGACCGCAGAAAACTATGCTGGCAAACTTTTCATCGAGCGCATAGGAGATATCCGACTATCTAGTGTTTTGAAGTTGCAAATGAATGATCCTATTGCGCGGCGGGCAGAGGATGTATTGAGTAGCTTGATCGAAAATTATAACGAAGCGGAAATAGACGACGAAAATACGGTGTTGCGAAATACGATCGAATTTATTGATAAACGTGTAGCATTACTGACACAGGAACTCAACATCATCGAAGGTGATCTGGAACGCTTCAAAAGCAATAATTCCATCATCACAGAAACAGCAGCGAGTAGCTTAAATTTTACGCTTAGTGAAATCCGAAGTGCAATTCAAGAAATTAATCAATACGAAGTCCGAATCAGTATTTTAGAGGCATTAGAGGAGCTATTGCAACAAAAAACAGGAACATACGACTTAGTGCCTGCCAATCTTAGTACAGAGTCCTCTATTTTAGCCACTTTGTTACAAGAATACAACAGTTTGATACTAGAAAGGCGACGACTTTCAAAGAGTGTTGGAGCAGCTAGTCCAATCTTATCAGATATGGAAGAGCGGTTGGAAACCAACAAAGACTTATTGATGGCAACGATCCAAACTACTAAAAAAGACGTCAATATTTTAATTGACCAGCTGGAACGCAATATGGATGGACTGGAGAAAGAAATGGGAAGTATACCGACTATTGAACGTAGCCTAATTGAGCGTAGTCGAATGCAGAAGGTGAAGGAAGAGTTATTTTTGTTTCTACTACAGAAACGAGAAGAAACTGCCCTTTCAGAAGCTGTAGCCACTGCCAACACACGCGTCATAGAGCCTGCAAGAAGTAGTGGGAGTCCAGTATCGCCGCGCAAACAACTGGTCTATTTGGGCTGTACGTTACTTGGGCTGTTTGCCCCTTTGTCCATCATCGGAGCGGTTTCTCTTTTCGACAATCGCGTGCGTTCAGAAGACACCATCAAAAGCTTGACGAGCATTCCGATTATCGGACGTATCATTCAAGGCAAAAAGAAAGATGGTTCCGTTGTTGTCAAGTATGGCGATCGCTCACCCATCAATGAAATGTTCCGACAATTACGAACGAATCTAAGCTATCTGTCCCTCAATCAATCTCAAAAGACTATTGCCGTCACCTCCTTTGTTTCAGGAGAGGGCAAAAGTTTTATCTCGATCAATTTAGCGATTACGTTGGCTTTATCAGATAAGAAAGTGGTCTTGGTCGGTATGGATCTGCGGAAGCCAAAACTGACACAGTATCTAGGGGTCGACGATCAAGGAAAAGGCGTGACGACACACTTGATTGGCGAAGCTTCCTTAGCAGAGGTGACTCAAAAACATCCTGACTACGAAAATCTAGACGTTATCGCCAGCGGTCCTATTCCACCGAACCCTTATGAGCTGATTGTCTCGAAGCAAATGACTGATTTCTTAGAGCGACTTAAAGCCAACTATGACTATGTATTAGTGGATACACCCCCTATCGGGTTGGTTTCCGACGCGCTTTTACTACGTGACCAGATCGATAATCTGCTAATTGTCGTCCGCCATCAATATACTCGAAAGTTCATGCTACGAGAAGTACAGAAAATGTACGAAAGTGATGAGCTACCTAAGGCAAACATCATTCTGAATGGCATCAAGTACAATCGGGCTTCTTACGGCTATGGCTATGGCTATGGTGGGTATCGAGAAGCATATGGGAAGGGCTATTATAACTAAATTACGAATTACGGTTTTGTTAGTGGGTACGTGATTACTGAACTTTAATTCAATGCCGAAGCTGTTTCTTAATTCAGCGCTCTAATTAATTACGAATTACGACAGCATCTTGCCCAAAAAAAACTGAACAGTACTGAAGTTCAGCAATTTGCGCGGTAACAGCCAACAGCCAACAGCCAACAGCCAACAGCCAACAGCCAACAGCCAACA
>CAYLPW010000324.1:0-3849 GCA_964385665.1 uncultured Saprospiraceae bacterium | reverse complement strand
TTTGCTATCTTTGTTACTTCTAAAAAATAGGAGCTTTTTTTATATGAGACATTTGATATATGGCATAGGATTTCTTCTGTTTTTGAGCTGTCAGGATAGTCCGCCGACAACAATAGCAGATGCGATGAGCTATCAGAAGATAGCAGGTACGACTATGGGGGTAGTCAGCTATCATATTACCTATAATGACACGCTCGATCATCAGCTGGCTATTGACAGTTTGATGAGTGACATCAACAAAGAGGTATCTACTTATATACCTACTTCTGCTATTTCTCGCTTCAATCAGTCCGAAACTGGTATACTGTTGAACGACGAGCAGCATTTTATAAAGAACGTGGAGATGGCAGAGTTGGCGTACCGACGTACACAGGAACACTTTGATCCCACAGTGATGCCATTGGTCAACTATTGGGGATTTGGTTATGCCTCAAAGGAGAAAGTAGAGCAGGTGGAAAAGGAACGAATCGACGAACTGCTACAGTTGGTAGGTATGAATAAAGTACAGTTGCAGGACAACAAACTAAGCAAGACTGACCCAGGCGTACAACTTGATTTTAGTGCTTCTGCAAAGGGATATTTTGTGGATCAAGTTGCACTATTTTTGGATGAAAAAGGGGTGAATGACTATATGGTTGAAATAGGTGGAGAAGTACGTACTAAAGGCAAAAATGATAAAGGTGAGTGGTGGAAATTGGGCGTCAATACACCAAGTGAGGGGGCGACAGTAGAGGAGCTTTTTGCACTAATCCCGATAGAAAATGAATCAATCGCTACTTCTGGCAACTACCGAAACTACTACACAGTAGAAGGCATTACTTACAGCCATACCATCAGTCCAGTCACTGGGATGCCAGAACGCAGCCAGCTACTGAGTGCGACTATCGTCACCCAAGAGTGTACCTATGCAGATGCGTATGCAACAGCTTGCATGGTAATGGGTATGGACGCGGCTATAGAGTGGGTGGCAAGCATGCCAAATGTAGAAGCTTTTTTTATTTATACAGACGAGCAGAATAATATGCAGACCATAATGACCGCTGGACTAGAAGGTCGGGTACAGCTTTTTTAAAATACATATACATACTACAGAGACGAAACTACTGAATTCCACAACGCTATACTTATGAAATTTCAATTAGATAGAGATCTTATTTTTTTTGATTTAGAAGCGACTGGATTGAATGTCATCCGCGACCGCATCGTGCAGCTAGCAGCGGTCAAGTATTTCGCCGACGGTCGAGAGCCAGAAGAGATTTCTATGCTCATCAATCCTGGTATTCCGATTTCGATAGAAGCAATGCAGGTGCACGGTATCCTACCGCGAGATGTAGCAAATAAGCCGACCTTCCGACAAGTAGCGGACGAAATCTACGCCTTCTTCAAAGATGCTGACTTGGCTGGCTACAATTCCAATCGCTTCGATATTCCCATGCTGATTGAGGAGTTTTCGCGTGTTGGTATTGACTTCGATATGAATAGTCGTCGAATGATTGATGTGCAACGTATTTTCTACAAAATGGAACCACGTACGCTCAAAGCAGCCGTCAAGTTCTACTGCAATGAAAATATGAAAAATGCTCACGATGCATTAGCCGATGTACAAGCGACGGTACAAGTTTTTCAAGGGCAGCTAGAGCGCTATAAAGATACTAACTACGAAGATGGCGACGGCAACGAAATCATTCGACCCATTAAAAATGATATGGAAGCGATCCATGATTTCTGCAACGATTTACGCTTTGTGGATGCCACTCAAAAGTTGCGCTACGATGAAAACGGTAATGTGGTGTTCAATTTTGGAAAATACAATAACCAACTCGCTGGAAAAGTCTTGTACGAAGACAAACAGTACTATCAATGGATTTTGAATAAAGAGTTTTCTGCACAGGTGAAGCAAGCGGCGCGGCAGCTGGTGAAGGAGTATATTAAAAGTTTGAAGTAATAGATGCTGGGAGAGGTTTACTAAACTTCCGAAAGTTTAGTAAACCTTGATCGACTTTACCCCTGCTGCAACAAGTGCTTCATATCAATTTCATCCTTTATAATCGCAGCAATTTGTTCCATCGGCAAACGCTCTTGCCGTAAGGTGTCTCGACGACGCAAAGTGACCGTTCCATCCTCTAGCGTATCAAAATCAATGGTCACACAAAATGGCGTTCCAATGGCATCTTGCCGACGATAGCGACGACCAATCGCATCTTTTTCATCGTACTGGGTATTGAAATCCAGTTTCAGGTCATTGAACAAAGCGCGTGCTTTTTCGGTCAGTTCTGCTCTGTTTTTTAGCAGTGGCAACACCGCACACTTGACTGGCGCGATAGCTGGATGTAACTTCAAGACGGTACGTGTCGACGCCTCTCCGTCCGCATCAGGCACTTCTTCATCCATCAACGCGTGTGACAAACTCGCCAAAAACATTCGGTCAAAACCAATCGACGTTTCTACCACATAAGGTACATAGCTTTCATTTAATTCAGGATCGAAGTAGCGCATTTTCTTACCAGAATACTGCTCGTGCTGACTCAAATCAAAATCGGTACGCGAATGTATTCCCTCCAATTCACGGAAACCAAAAGGAAACTCGAACTCAATATCCAGAGCGGCATTGGCGTAGTGCGCTAAGTTGTCGTGATCGTGGAAACGGAGTTTTTCTGCTGGATGTCCCAATGCAATATGCCACTGCAAGCGTTTTTCTTTCCAATACTCGTACCACTTCATCTCTTCGCCTGGGCGCACGAAAAATTGCATTTCCATTTGCTCGAACTCGCGCATACGAAAGATGAACTGACGTGCCACAATCTCGTTTCGGAACGCTTTCCCGATCTGAGCGATACCAAAAGGAATTTTTTGACGAGTCGTTTTTTGAACATTTAAGAAGTTGGCGAAGATACCTTGTGCGGTTTCGGGACGTAAATACAACTTACCTGCTTCCCCAGCAATATTGCCTAACTGTGTGGAGAACATCAAGTTGAACTGACGCACATCTGTCCAATTTGCACCACCAGTTTCTGGGTCTTTAATGTCCAGCTCGTCAATCAACTGGCGCATACCTTCCAGATCGCCTTTACCGATCGCTGTCGTCAGTTTGCCCATCGCCTCGTCGATTTGCTCTTGGCGTTTTACATTTCGACCATCCGTGCTTCTAAACTGCGCTTCATCAAAATCGTCTCCAAAGCGTTTGCGGGCTTTGTTGACATCTTTTTGAATTTTCGCTTCTATCTTTTCGCAGTAGCCTTCGATCAAATGATCGACGCGATAGCGGCGCTGATTGTCTTTGTTGTCAATCAATGGATCGTTGAATGCATCAACGTGACCAGAGGCTTTCCAAGTGGTAGGGTGCATAAAAATAGCCGCGTCAATACCGACAATATTTTCATGCATCTGTACCATCGACTTCCACCAGTAGTCTTTAATGTTTTTCTTCAGTAACGACCCATTCGGACCATAATCATAGACTGCTGCTAAGCCATCATATATCTCGCTGGACTGATAGACAAATCCATATTCCTTACAATGCGATACCAAATCCGACAAACTCTTCTGCACCATGTTCTTTTGCGTTTTTAGTTCAAGGCGCGAAAATATTAATTTTCAGTAGGAATCGTTGTAAAAATAGAGAGGAACATCTATGGAAGTAGTAAAAATAAGACGCGTGAATAAATTCACGCGCTTTTGTTATGCGTACATTACATGATTCACGTGGCATAACAAAAGCGTATGCTTTCAATCATACGAATCTAAGTTACTCTCAACTCTACTAAACAGTAGGCTCCCAACCAGACGCGTATTCTCGTCCCCAATAGCGCATCGCTTCCTTATCGCCAGCAATATGTCCATTGCGCTGGT
>CAYLPW010000323.1:0-3852 GCA_964385665.1 uncultured Saprospiraceae bacterium | reverse complement strand
GCTAGATAAGCACGTCCTCGTTGCATTAGAGCAATATTTGAGTCCGTATAATCAGGCATTTTTGACACTTGACTTACCTGAAATTTATTCAATATTCCTAGTTGTTGAAAATGAGTCAGTTGGTTCACGGTAGCTCCATTTCGCGCTACTAGCTGGTTCAAATTACTCAAAGTAGGTCCTAGTGGCGTCATGCTATTATTGGACTGATGACAAGCGATACACTCATTTTCATCAGGAATGTGATAAAGCGTTGAGCGACTACTTCCATTCGCATCCATCCAACTAACTGGCGTGTCCACCCCATTCAATTCTAAAGTCGCATCGGTTTGTGCTTCGTTCCATAAATAAGTAGCGACATTCCAAGTATTGCTTTCTTTAATCAGCAGCCGAGTCTCTATAATTCGCTTTCCCAGAGTAGTATCTCTTTCATCTTGGTAGTAGAAAAACGTTTTGACCAAGATCGTACCATCTGGAAAATCAATAGTCTCATTACTTGTAGCAGTCATTTCTTTTCCCTCAGGTAATTTCACTAATCGCTGCTTATGTGCATAGTCAGTGAAGAGTATAGAACTCAATTCCAATAAATGAACGTCCGCAGCAGGCACTAGATCGGCTGAAGTGCCTTCAAAAAGCTGGTAAGCAGAGAGCTGTTGCTCAAAGACAGTAGTTTGCGGGAAGTCAAAATCTGGAATTTCCACTATGTTGAAGCGATTGTCTCTGCTACAAGCTACTATTGTTAACACAATTAGTGCAATTGTAGAGATGAATATGTGTTTCATGGATGAGATGACTTGGTGAATTTGAGGGATAACGAATAAAGAGAATTCAAAAGTCTGCGTCTGAATGATCTATTCAATTGCAATTTGTGTTGGTTGGTGTTCATCGCATGCACCAATTGTAGCAGAACAACCTCTTGTTGCTCAATACAATAGTGTTTAGTTCTTATTGGCTACTAGACAATAGGAAAATACTCCTTCAATACCTCCCGCAAAAACGCAGGTGTCTCCACCGTCTTATTCGTCTCCATATCCACAAAACACAGCTTCACTTTTCCACCATTTACGAGCTTCCCTTTTTCGTTAAAAATTTCGGAATGGAAGGTGATAAACTGCTCTGGCAACTGCCGCAAAGTCGTTTCAATCGTCAACAACTCATCGTAGTAAGCAGGGCGCACAAAGCGCGATTGCAAACTCATCACTGGCATCATCACGCGATGTTCGTCTTCCATTTTCCGATACGAAAAGCCCAAATTGCGTAACATTTCGACTCGCCCGATTTCGTAATATTTAGCATAGTGACCGTAATACAGATAGCCCATTTTATCGGTCTCGGCGTAGCGAACGCGCTTTTTAAACTGGTGTGAATACATAATTTTTGAATAACGAATATCGAACAAGGAATGCTGAATGATGAACAAAGACACACTTAGCAACTTCAACATTCCCCTATTCGGTATTCTTCTGTTCGATATTCCCTACTCTTTCATCGCTTCCATCCGTTGCGGACGTGGCACTTCTGGCAGAAGCGTAAAGTTATATTCGTACTTCTTCGCCGTCAACCGATGTTCGTCATGTGGTCGCGCATTGAACGTCCAAGTATCATCGCCACCGACACCCATTTGTGCAGCATCTACTTTCACTGTGATGAATTGCCGTTTTGGTAGGTCAATCGTATGCTTCGCTACTTCCAGATCAGACTGTGTGTAGGTATGTGCGCTCATGTTCAAGTCTTTTCCTTCTATCCGAATCCCATTACCAGATTTATCGGTAAAAGTTGCCCATTTGATGCCCATTCGGTTACCATTCTCTTGAGGTCGAATGTAAGGCGTGTGCCAATCAGCGACAGTCTGTGTATACCAGCCCATTTTTGCAGAACGCTCCCGATCTACGTAGGCCTCATGTGGTCCTTTTCCGTAGTAATTGATACGCTCGTAGCCAGCTGGAATAGCAAATAAACTCCCAAAACGTACTGGTTCAGGAGCATCTTCATTGAGTGTTAAACTACTTTTGATATGCAAGGCACCGTTGCTACCAATTTCATAACGAATCGTTTGTTTCGCCTTGCCGTCTAGTAGATCGTAGTTCGCAATTAAAACCAAATTTCCGACGGTGGACTGAGACTTTTC
The DNA here is from genome assembly GCA_964385665.1 of uncultured Saprospiraceae bacterium. GTDB lineage: Bacteria > Bacteroidota > Bacteroidia > Chitinophagales > Saprospiraceae > JAAUTG01. Next base: position 1,727 of record CAYLPW010000323.1, on the reverse strand, counting down.
AAAAGATGTCAAGGTTGCGGTTTGGTCGGCTACTTTCCACGCGCCACTTCGTTTGGGCATTCCCCAAGCTAGATCGTTGTCAGTAGGCGCTCGCCAAAAATTAGGGCGAAGCGAACCGCTTAGTAGTTCTTGTCCCTCTTTCTTGTACGATTTTAACCAACCGTTTGACTTCGTAAACGTCAGTTTCGTATTGCCGTTGGTTACTTCTAATTCGGTATCGTCATCCTTCGTAATGGAAACATCGCTTTTCCGAGCTAACGAAGAGATACGTCCTTCTTGCAATTCAAATTGAAACCAAGCCACTTCGTGATTCGCGTCTGCCCAGTTCGTTTTCTCTTTGAGTTGAAAGCTAATATTGAGTAAATAGGAAGAGGTGTTATTTAATTCAAACTCAGGCAGACTAACCATTTCCATCGCATTTGGCGCAATAGCAGGCAATTTCAAAGAACCCTGTTTTGTGATCTTTCCATCCTCTACCAAACTATAGATCAATTGATACTGACTCAAGTCGACAAAATCATGCAAATTCTTGACTTTCAGCTTATTACGTTCTTGGGCAACTTCAATCGGTTGGAAAAGTTTTTTGCATTCAAACAGAGCAGGCTGTGGCGTTCGGTCTGGAAAGATTAAGCCATTCAGACAAAAAGCCCCGTCTGTATATTCTTCTCCAAAGTCACCACCGTAGGCAAAATACTGTTCGCCATCAGGAGATGTTTTGTATAAGCCTTGATCGACCCAATCCCAGATGAAACCACCTACGATTTTAGGGTCTTTTCTAAACAAATCGACGAACTTGTACAAATGTCCCGTCGAGTTGCCCATCGAGTGCGCGTACTCGCAATACAATATCGGACGCTCATCTAATTTCGAGAGTTCCTCCATTTTTTCGATTTGGGTGTACATTCGGCTACGAATATCGATATAATCCGAATCGCTAGTGCCTAAATGTGCGCCTTCATTGTGATTGAATCGACTATTGTCGCGCTCTTTCATCCAAGCTGCCATGGCTGCATGATTTGGTCCAGTACCAGCTTCATTGCCTAACGACCAAGAGATGATCGAGGGATGATTTTTGTCGCGTTCCACCATTCGGATGGCACGATCTAGCATTTGTCCAGCATAGTCGGGGCGTTGGCTGATGTAGTTACCTAAAGCGTGGGTTTCGATATTGGTTTCGTCCATAACATATAGACCGTATTCATCGCAGAGTTCATAGAATTTGACGTCGTTCGGATAGTGCGAAGTGCGAACGGCGTTGATGTTGTATCGCTTCATCAATAGAATGTCTTCTAGCATTCGGTTGGCGTTGATTGCCTTGCCTGTTTTTGGATCATGATCGTGTCGATTGACACCTAACAGGATAATTTCTTCCCCATTTACTTTCAATCCATCACTCCCCCACTCTATTTTTCGGAAGCCAATGCGCGTCGAGCGACTTTCCAAATGCTTGCCTGTCGAATCCCGAAGCGTGACCACTAGGCGATACAAATTAGGTGTTTCCGCTGTCCATTTTTTTGGATTTTCTACCTTCGCTTTCATCACAAATTTGGGCGGGAAGCCATGTGGTAGATTGTTGGTCGTCCGCTTGAAATAGTTCAGCATCTGATCCACATCGTAGGTCATTTTTTCTGCTAATACTTCCTCTTCGCCATCGTACAGTTGGGCTTCGATTTTGTAGCCGCTTACTGCTTCTGGATCACGAAAATAGAGTTTCGGTTCTATCATCA
>CAYLPW010000322.1:0-3952 GCA_964385665.1 uncultured Saprospiraceae bacterium | reverse complement strand
TTCCTCATTTTGAGAAAATGCTGTATGATAATGCCTTACTCGTCAAGTTATTAGCTGAAATTCAGCAGTATCAACCCAACGAACTCTACCGAACGACCATAGAAGAAACGCTGATCTTCATCGAACGAGAAATGACCAGCGAAGAAGGTGGTTTTTACGCCGCTTTGGATGCAGATTCGGAAGGTGTGGAAGGGAAGTTTTATGTTTGGCAGCAAGCAGAAATAGCAGCACTATTGGATGAGAAAACGGCTGCTTTATTCAACGATTATTATCAAGTTTCAGAAGAAGGAAACTGGGAAGAGACGAATATTCTTTATCGAAAGCAAAGCGCGCAAACGTTCGCAGCAGAACACAAGTTGGAGGTTGAGGAGTTCCAACAACAAATGAAAACAGCTCGTGCTACACTATTAGCAGCACGCGCGAAACGCATTCGACCAGGATTGGACGACAAAATTCTGTTAGATTGGAACGCGCTCATGTGTACAGCCTATATCAAAGCGTATCATGCATTAGGGCATGAAGAATACAAAACAACCGCTCTTCGCAATATTGAGTTTCTACTCGAACGTTTCCGACAGCAAGAAGATAGCTTAAAACTATATCACACCTACAAAGATGGACAAGCGCAATACGATGCTTTCTTGAATGACTACGCTTATCTGATAGAAGCACTTCTTCATGTTTATTCGCTAAATTTCGATGCCAAATATATTGACTTGGCGGCTGAGTACACTGACTTTGTCATTCAGCACTTCTTAGATGTAGACAAGTCACTATTTTACTTTACTTCGGATGAGCAAGATGATTTGGTCACCCGAAAGATCGACATTTACGACTCCGCTGTCCCTGCCGGCAATTCGGTGATGGTACATAATTTGCAGCAGTTGGGTATTTTGTTAGACAAGAATGAATACACAGCGTTGGTAGCGAACATGGTACAACAAGTCGAAAAACAAATGACGCAATACGCGCCTTCTTTCGCCAATTGGTCGCTGTCTTTGTTTTCTACTATTTATGGACAAAAAGAAATTGCTGTGGTCGGTAAAGAGGCGGAACAGAAAGCCAAGTCGATTCTTCAACATTTTCTGCCACAATCTATTTTGATGGCAAGCGTACACGAATCGCTGATTTATCCGTTATTAAAAGGCAAAGTGATACAAGCGGACACCTTAATATATGTGTGTGAAAACTATGCCTGTCAAAAACCCGTTGATACTGTCCACGAATTGCTCACCGAATTAAAATCGACTTAATGTGCGACTATTCTTCTTTTCTATCTTCTTCTCTAGCATAAGTATACTCGCTTTTGCGCAGCAACCTGCCCAGTATAGCTTGTATCAATTTAATCGGTTTGCGTTCAATCCAGCCTACGCTGGTATGGACAATTCCTTGAGTGCCACAGGCGTGTTTCGGAAGCAATGGGTTGATCTGGCAGGCAGTCCGACTTCACAGCATTTGAATGTACACGCGCCATTGCCTTTTTTGAGCAGTGGAGTAGGATTGAGCTTTCAAAATGATGAATTGGGTCCGATGCAGTTTCAGTCGTTACAGTTGGCATACAGCTATCAGCTACCGATTGGGAGAAGTGGGACGTTGAGTGTAGGAGCAAGTGGGGTTTGGCGACAGTCGGGCTTAGACGGTTCGGTTATTCGAACACCAGACGGCAATTACACCGACAATAATTTTCCTGTCCATAATGACGATTTGTTGCCCATCAATCCAGTCAACACAAGTGCCATCGACGCGACTGCTGGCATTTATTACCAAAGCGAAGTATTTGATGTAGGAATTTCCGCTATCAACCTACTCGATCAGCCATTAGAGTTCGCTACACTAAGTATTCAACCAGAACGCGCCTATTTCTTCACAGCTGGTGCTCACTTTGATGTTGGTCGAATATGGTCATTGCATCCTAGCGTACTCGTCAAAAGCGACGTCGTCCAAACACAAACAGATATTTCGGTACTACTGCGCTATGATGATAATATATCTTTGGGTGGTTCGTTTAGAGGATATGATAGCAACAGCATAGATGCACTCGCTATTTTAGGTGGGCTTCGCATCAACGAAAAGCTGCGTTTATATTACAGTTATGATGTACCGCTGTCCGAGTTGAATACCGTACAGACGGGTTCACACGAAATACTGCTGAACTATAATTTAAACAAAGACTTTGGCAAAGGTGTACCGCCACCTATCATTTACAGTCCGCGCAATTTATAAAATAACCTTTATTTAACGCTTATCGCCACACGTTTACTACACACATATGCTGTACACTTTTTGATCGCTTTTGGGCTATTTTTTCTTTTAGTCTAATACACTAATTCAAAAATAGTGGCGTTCAATGAAGGTCGCTCAAAAACAAGGCAGTCTTACTCATAGAATCGAAGTAAAAGATGCTGTACCTTTGTGCGCTCAAAACGAATATCGACTATCTCAAAAATATATCAGCCTTTATGTAAGGCGCTGATTACAATCACTATTGAAGGAAAACAGAAGTAGCAAAATGAAAAAATTGTTCAAATTAAGTCTAGTACTACTCGTTATTTTCGTCGCCTCTTGCGGTTCTAACCAAAACGGTCAACTGTTGGGGGTACTAGATCGCCCTTCCTGGAAAGGTATCAATCCATATGGCATGGTGTACATTCCATCGGGGTCTTTGACCATCGGTGCGGGTGACCAGGATCTAGCTAACACGTTCGTTCAGCGTCCGAAGCAAATTTCGGTTGTTGGATTTTTTATGGATGAGACTGAAATCACGAACAACGAATATCGTCAGTTCGTCTACTGGGTGCGCGACTCTTTAGCACATGCTTATCTAGATCACTACGTAGAAGACGAAGTATCTGGTGAGGAGTATATTGACTGGGAGTTTGACATTGACTGGCAAGATGAAACGCTAGAAGATCTCTACTATCAAGGTGACGATCGCTTTGCAGGAAAGCGAGAGTACGATGTCAGTAAATTCGTGTACGAATACGAATGGTACGACTGGCAGAAAGCAGCACATGATAAAGGACGTTCGCCACGTAACTCCTTTATTCAGCGCAAGAAAGTAAATATCTATCCAGATACCTTAGTCTGGATTCGTGATTTCGCGTATTCGTACAACGAACCAATGACCCGTAACTACTTTTGGCATCCAGCTTACGATGATTATCCAGCAGTGGGACTAGATTGGCATACAGCTAACGCGTTCAACTATTGGAGAACGAAATTATGGAATGCCTACGAGTCTGGCGAAGGTGTCAATACAGAAGACTTCCGTTTGCCATTCGAGCAAGAGTGGGAGTATGCCGCACGTGGTGGTCACGATTTGTCGACGTATCCTTGGGGGGATTACTACCTAAGAAATGCAAAAGGCTGTCTACTAGCCAACTTCAAACCTGGTCGTGGTGACTATACAGAAGATGGTGGTTTCTACACCGTCAAATCGGATGCGTATTTCCCAAATGATTATGGGCTATTCAACATGGCAGGAAACGTAGCCGAGTGGACGAACACCGCGTACTACGAAAATGCGTACTCATTCATCCATGACATGAACCCAGATATTCGCTACGATGCGAAAGAAGATGATCCAGAAGCGTACAAGCGTAAAGTGATTCGTGGCGGTTCTTGGAAAGATGTAGGCGCATACCTACAAAACCACAAACGCCATTGGGAATTTCAAGATACGACCAAATCTTACGTCGGTTTCCGTGGCGCGTTGACGTTCTTAGGTCGTTCGATGGAGGATGATTTTTAGTACTAGCTGTTCCCGATAGCTATTAGCTTATTCAGCAGTAACTTAAACCTCAGCGGTAGCAGCGCAGATACATTTTATCATTTTATGATCAAAAACGCCGTAGGTATTTTATCTACGGCGTTTTTCTGTTATAGCTATAAATCAAGATTTGATGAAAATTATTTGGGTAAATAGCTATAGGCTCTCCTTCCTGATTCTATT
>CAYLPW010000321.1:0-3987 GCA_964385665.1 uncultured Saprospiraceae bacterium | reverse complement strand
ACTCTACTTATCTATTCTCTAGTTTTTAGCTCATCGACTCACTGAGCTTAAAACAGGATTACTCACCTATTTACTTAAATAACGACTCCATGTATTTCCAACAATTCCTTCCTTCCAAACCGCTGCGTAGCTATATTCAAATGTTTGGACTCTATAGCAATTCTATAGACCTAGCTTTTACGACTTATGAAGTACTGCCTCCGTTCATCTGCAAAGGACTCATATTTCACTATTACGAAAATCGAGATATATCAGTTTCGAAAAAAGCCTATACAGGAAAGTTACCATTAGGCTATTTTTTGTTCGACAACAATGAGCAATTCGTTCTTTCTTCTAGAAAAAAGTTTGAAGCCGTGGGTGTTATTTTCCAACCAGGTCAGTTCAGACACTTTTTCCCATTTGACACAACTGTACATATTGATAAATATCTAACTTTTCAGGAGTATAACGATCCAGATTTAATCGATCTGCATGAGCAAATTGCAATGGCGCAATCTGTAGGTGACAGAATTAGGCTATTAGATCATTTCTTCCTTCGCCAATTATCAGGTGTAAACTCACGCGAACAGAATACAACAGGATTTATCCTTCAAGAGATGTTCACGAATAGAGAATGGAAACTGTATGAATCTGCTTCTTCCTTAGATGTCAGCGAACGACATTTACGGCGAACATTCAAAAGAGAGTTGGGACTTTCACCAAAAAGATACCACAGAATTCTTCGGTTCTCGAAAGCGCTAGATCACCTCAACAACCATCACTTTTCCACATTGACTCAATTAGCCTATTCAGTGGGCTATTCCGAGCAAAAGCACTTTATCCTAGACTTTAAAGAATTTATGGGTGTGACACCTTCTCAATATATCAGTAAAGTTTCTCCTGTTGCTAGTTCCATTTTTTGGAAAGAAGAAGTGGAAGATCACCTCATCTATGAATATAATCATGGCAATTGATCCTAATGTCTGTTTTTCCAATTTCATAAATCAAACACTTCCTATTTTTTGACTCATCCATTTCATTCTATTTCTCAATAAAGATAGGTTCATAATAAATTCTTCATCAAAACAGTATGACCAATGTATTTCCAACAATTCCTTCCTTCCAAACTGCTACGTAGCTATATTCAAATGTTTGCTATTCAAGAAAATCCTACAGACTTGAATAGCACAACACAGGAGTTTTTACCTCCATTCATTTGTAAAGGACTGACCTTTCAGTACTATGAAGATCAAGATGTATCGGTGTACAAAACAGCTTACAAAGGAAAGTTGCCTTTAGGTCACTTCCTGTTGGATAATAACGAACGATATCTATTATCTTCTAAAAAAAGATTCGGTGCGGTAGGAGTAGTTTTCAAGCCGGGAAAATTCAGGTATTTCTTTCCATTCGACACAACCTCTCATATCGATAAATACTTGACCTTCGAAGAATACAATGATCCAGAATTAATCAATCTGCATGAGCAAATTATACTAGCTCCGTCAGCAATTGATAGAATTCAACTCCTCGACCTTTTCTTCCTTCGCCGACTATCGAAAATAGATGCAGCAAAACAAGATATAACAGCATTAATTCTTCAAAATATGTTCACGAATGAAGAATGGAAACTGTACGAATCTGCTTCTACCTTGGGCGTTAGCGAGCGACAACTACGTCGAATATTCAAAAGAGAAATTGGACTTTCACCTAAACGATACCATCGGATTCTTCGCTTTTCAAAAGCGTTAGATCACCTCAATAATAGGCAGTTTTCTACATTGACCCAGCTGGCTCACTCCTTAGGCTACGCCGAACAAAAACACTTTATTTTGGACTTTAAGGAGTTCATGGGCGTCACTCCTTCTCAATACATTAATAAAGTCTCACCTATTTCTAACTCTATTTTTTGGAAAGAGGAAGTGGAAGATCAGCTGATCTATGAATACAGCTACAAAAATCAGCCTTGATGTCCGTTTTTTCCAATTATTCCTAATCAATACTTCTCATTTTTAGCCCATCAATTTCTACTTGATCTTCAGTTTGAGTAGAAACACAGTAATTTTTACAGTACAAAAATAGTCAGTGATAGCTGGTAAACTTTTTTTGAGTACCAGTTCAAAGAATCTGCCTCATTGTGTACTTAATTACTGTACCCTCTGTATTCATTTACCACAAACCATACTATCACATGAGAACCTATTTCATTATTTTACTCGCAGCAACCGTATTCTTTGCCTGCGAACAAGACAGTCTACAACAAGTACCGACGACAGAACAATCGCCTACTATTGAATCACGTGCCCCAGAAGATGGAGCTGACGGTTGTCTCAATCAACCATTTGGAAGATGTAGCTACTTAGACGTACATATCACCACTATAGATGGTATCCAGATCGGAGAAGAAGTGATTCCACTCACTTATTTAGTTCGTCTGATCAATGAAAGTGAACAGGAAATTTTAGGCTGGACACTAGATGGCGAAGTTGTAACACCTTTGCCGAGCAGTAGCAATCAAAACATTGGATTTACGATTTCGGAGGCAGGTACTTACCGCTTGTGCGCCACTTTTGCATGCGGCGATACAGCTGATTTTATCTGCTGTGAAAATGTAGAACTGGAATAAAGTAGTGGCAAGTCCATCAAACAATTATTTACACATACAAATCAATCAAAATGAGAATCAACCCATTTTTAGTTTTCCTCAGTTTCCTCTTTGTAGTATCGAGCTGCGCTAAAGAAAATGTTCAAGTAGCAGAAGAAAGCAAACAACTGAGCTTTCAAGACATCAACCTTCAGGAAGGTTTGTCTAAATGGCTACCCGAAGAACAGCGCACTCGTTTTTCCAAAGAAGAACTAGCTGAATTAGATGATTTATTGATGTACGATCAACTGCCGAAAGAAGTGGAATCACGCACCACAGTAGAAGTACCAGCGGAATCGCAGGATGCGCTACAAGCTGCTATCGAGCAAGCAGGCGAAGGGGGAACTGTCCTTTTGAAAGCAGGCGACCACTTTGAATCTAGTCCTGTTACTATCACACAGCAAGTTACTATTCGCGGAGAGGAAGGCGCAGTGCTCATTACAGATGTAGCCGCTACTTCTTTAGCCGCCCCTGTACAGCCAGCCTTCCATATTTTGAACGCCAATAATGTAGCTATCATTGACTTAACGATTCGTCCTAGCGTCGATATTGGAGGCACTGGTATTTTAGTGGAAAACTCAGAACGTGCTTTTTTAGTACGTAATGACTTAGACCAATTCGAGTTTGGTATTCTAATGGAGCAAGCCGATTTTGCACGCATTGTCAATAACAAAATCAACACAACAGCCGCTTGGACAACTGGCGAGATTATTGTCGCTCATGCTTTAACAGTCATCAATGGTCAGCAAACGCGACTTATCGGCAACCAACTAAGCGGTGCTTTTTCAGGTTCTTGGACGTGCGATGCGAATGGCTTGTTTCTAGGAAACACAATGACAGGCAATTTCATTGGTAATATTCTTTGCAATGTTCCACCGAGTACCTTCATCATGCCCGATGGTCGGGCTGTTGGTTCTAATCAACCTGGTACGAATTGGTTGACGCTTTACAACAACGCAACAGGTAATTTAGATGCTGGCTATTTAATCATTGATGGCGCGAACAACAACTTTTTGGCAGGCAATGCGGCTGGCAACAACGGCACGTACGATTTCGACTTCACGACGGAAACGGATCGTTTTGGATTTTTCATACCAGGTAGTTTTGACAATAGAGCCATTATCGGCAATGAGTATACGGTAAAAGACTGTGGTGTAAATAATGACATCACAGGCGGGATTATGATTGACACGAGCGTAGATCCTTGTTTTTAAAGAGCAGACCAATTGACTTCGATTTAAACCGTTTAGGTTAGGTTGACTAATTATCAATATTCTGTCAACCTACCTATTCTTTCTTTTCTACATCCCCCCGCATCCACACATCCATCTGCGGAAACGGAATCGCAATCTCATGCTCCCGAAACG
>CAYLPW010000320.1:0-4022 GCA_964385665.1 uncultured Saprospiraceae bacterium | reverse complement strand
ACAAGCATCAACAACATACAAGACGACATCATCGAAGAATTCGAGTTCTTCGATGATTGGATGGATAAATACGAATACATCATCAATCTAGGAAAAACGCTTCCACTGATTGAGGAGCAGTACAAAGATGAAAAGCATCTAATCAAAGGCTGCCAAAGTCAGGTTTGGTTGCATGCGGATGAGGAAGAAGGAAAAGTAGCGTTTACAGCGGATAGTGATGCGGTGATTACGAAGGGAATTATCGCTTTGTTAGTACGTGCTTTATCGAATCAATCAGCCGACGATATTGCCAAAGCGGACTTGTATTTTATTGACAAAATAGGTTTGAAAGAACACCTCTCTCCTACCCGATCGAATGGGTTGGTGAGTATGGTCAAGCAGATGAAATTGTATGGTTTAGCATTGGCAGCGCAAAACTGATCTTGTCACCCCGCGAATTTTAAGCTAAAGTGCGGTTGGGAAATACCTTATCTGAATTCAAGCTTCACATTCACGGGGTGACTTCAAAAAGAGGAAGAATGAATAAAGAACAAATACAAGCAGACATTTTAGAGCAAATCAAAACCGTTTTTGATCCAGAGATTCCTGTCAACATTTATGAGTTAGGCTTGATCTACAAAGCAGAAGTGAACGATGCTGGTGTGGTCGATCTCGTCATGACCCTAACGACACCAATGTGTCCTGTAGCCGATGCATTACCAATGGAAGTGCAAGAAAAGGTAGCAAGTGTAGAAGGCGTAAATGATGTCGATTTGAAAGTCGTGTATGATCCACCTTGGAATAAGTCGATGATGAGCGAAGAAGCCCAATTTGCCTTAGATATGCTATAGCCAATAAACAAACACAACATGAAACGTCCATAATAAAATAATCTTTAATGTTTGACAAAACGATTATTTTATTATGGTAAGTTCCATGTGACCGTCAGGAAGGTTAAAATATACACATGAAAATTAGTAAACAAGACGAATACGGACTGCGCGTACTGTTGCGCATTGCGAAAGCAGATAAAAAAGAAGGACTAAGTATTCCTCAACTAAGTGAGCTGGAAGGTCTCTCTCAGCCCTACGCTGCGAAAATAACTCGTGAACTGCGTCTTGGGAAGCTAATAGAAAGTACACCAGGACAACGCGGCGGTTATGTATTGGCTAAGCCTGCTGCTCAGATCACTATTAAAGAAGCGATTGACGCACTTGGCGGTCAATTGTTTCATAAAGACTTTTGTGGTAGTCATTCGGCACAGCAGAAATGGTGTACAAATTCGGTGGATTGTTCGGTGCGTTCGTTGTGGCGAGCTTTGCAACAAGCAGTCGATGTCGTATTGGATAATATTACCTTGGAGCATTTGACGGGTAGCGAAAATCAAACCAATCAGACATTGGAACAGCAGTTGCACGAGTTGTTGCCGTTGGTGATGAGTGGTACAAATAGTAACGACTAATCTTGATATAGGAATGACAATACTTTTTTCTTCGACTAAGAATGCGGTGCAGAATTTTAAAACACGCCAAGCCTTTGCTTCTTAAACACTCCCTTTCATGAGTTAACTCCAACAGTTCGAGTATCAAGGACAATACATCAGCTTTGAATTTACTGATCTTAGTAAGATGATTAATGCCACCGAGATGATCAAGGCATTTCCTAGCAAAAAGATCAACGACTTTTTGAGACTCAAAAGCACAAAGGAGTATATTTTATTGCTTGAAGACCGATAAGGGAATTCCCGTATCGCTGATAATGGGCAGAACGGCTTTGTTTTTTCTCTCCTACAGCGGCTATTATTTCATCATTAGCGGACTCACGGTCTATCTTTCAACTCGACTTAAAAATACCAATCTTGCCTTGACATCCATGCTCGGTCTTTGGATGATTTGGACGATTTTCTTACCCAATATTCTAATGAGTTCGGTCGAAAAGTGGCATGAACTACCTAGTCGGGACAGCTTCAAAATAGCGATGACAGAGGATCGTTCTAAGGGTATCGACGGACATAATCCTTCGGATGAACGCGCTAAAGCATTGGAAATCAATACACTAAAGAAGTATGGTGTGGATAGTTTATCACAACTCCCAATCAATTTCGATGGACTTCGAATGCAAGCCGATGAAGACTACGGCAACATCGTGTGGGATAAGCATTTTGGGGAATTGCGGAATATATTAGCCCAACAAAAACAATCGTATCAACTCGGCGGTATCGTCAATCCGTTCATCGCGCTTCAAAACGCAAGTATGGGCTTTGCTGGCAATGACAATTTGCATCATCAAGAGTTTTTGGTACAAGTGGAAAACTATCGTCGAGACTTCATCAAAGTATTGAACGACGAACATGCGTACGGCGGCTCTGAAAACGGTGATTGGGGATGGAAAGCCGACAATGAATTTTTCAAATCCGTCGAAGATTTTGAGCATCAGCCGATTGCGCTAGCTACTGTTTTGCCCAATTACACTTGGAATTTGGGGGTTTTGGCATTCTGGGGTCTGTTGGCAGGTGGACTACTCCTTTTCGGAACGAAAAAAATGCGGATACTATGAGTAGTTGGAACATTTTCCTCTTTGAATGGACACATTTTGTTCGTCGCCCTTTCAAAGTAATCGCTGTACTATTGTTTGTGGTGGCAAGTGTATATGGCTTGCACAATGGAGCTAGTTTGTATCAAGATCAACAAGCGGAAATTGAGCGCATTCAGGAGAAAATTGATCAAGAAAGAGAAACGATGCGGTCGAACTATCAAGCAGGAATATCTAGTCCTGAACACCGTCCGTGGGTCGATATTACTAGACCGTTTTGGGCAGCTTGGATGTCGGAAAGCTATGCTTTCAAAACGCCTTCTCCAGCGATGGTGTATAGCATTGGGCAGAGCGAACAGTACGGCTATTATAAACACATCACATTTCAAGCCAGTCCGTATGACGCTGATTTAGCCGAAGAAATTGCCAATCCAGAGCGGCTGCAAACTGGAACATTAGACTTCAGTTTTGCACTGCTCTTTCTGCTGCCTTTAGTGCTATTGGTCTTGTTGTACAATATTAAAAGTGCCGAAACAGAACAGGGTTTTATGTCTTTGGTCGAAGTCCAAAGTCGTTCGACTACCGCTTGGTTGATCGCGCGAATCGGCTTCTATGTAGCACTAATGGCAGTTGTCCTGATCGCTCTACTGTTGTACGGTGCAACGCTCACAGATGTACTAGCAACGGCAAGCGATGCCTTTGGCAAGACACTGTTGAATGCCTTGATTTATCTGTTGTTGTGGTCAGTGGCTTACTTTTTCATGGTGCGAAGCAGCCAAAGTATGATCGGCACGACCCTGAAAATGACGGGTGCTTATTTGCTATTTGCCTTCATCATTCCTGCGACTGTCCATCAATATCTGAGCATCAAACAACCTGCTAATCTCATGCTGGACTTCATTGATGTGCGGGACGAACAACAAGCGATTTATAGCTTACCTGATAGCGCATTTTATACTCGAATGAATGACTTATTTCCTGGCATCACCGATAGTCCAGTGTACAGCGACAGTGCGAAGGTCATCGAAGCAAAAAGAGATTCTTATAGCGCATTGACTAATGAAGTAAAAAAAGCAAGTGTGCAATCCATCGAAGCCGAAAATCAAACAAAAAACAACTTTATCCAGCGTACTTTTTGGTTCAATCCAGTCAGCTTTTTCCAAAACCAATTCAATCGTATTGCCGAAACGCATTTTGATGATTATCAACAATATCGAAATGATATTCAAACGGCTATTGATGCACAAATTCAACTAATGATTTCGGACACTTGGCAGGACGTAACAGTAGATGAAAAGCGATTTGAGAAGTATGCGATTCAGTAAATCACATATAAAAGAAAAGTAAATAGGCTGAAAGCGACTTAGTAGAGCGTGTACTTTCTTGAAACACATAGCCACATAGTTACACATAGATTTTTGTACAAAAAGTGACTTTCTATGCACTCTATTCGCCCATATGTTTAATAATCAAAAAACGAACTTAAAATAATCTATATGAACACCACAACA
>CAYLPW010000319.1:0-4025 GCA_964385665.1 uncultured Saprospiraceae bacterium | reverse complement strand
GTCATGGCTGCTACTTCCAGCCCCTGTTCTTCTATCGTTTTGGCGGATGGGGTATCGTGAAGATGACCATTCGCCTCAATGTAGGCTTCTACCTCTGGCAGTGACTTTAGTGCATAATCGGCTTCAAAAACGTAGTCGCCCCAGCCTGTTATTCCAGGCACTAGCCATTCGTTGGCTAAGATGCCGCCATTGACGAAGAGAAAATAGTCGGTTAAATCGTGGGTAGGAATATTGGGATTGATGACTGTTGTGCCGATGGCTACTCGGTCGGTAGCTGTATTAATAGGATAAATGGCAGACCCATTAGTTGTCCATTGTGCAAAGGCTAGTTGCCAACTAAAAGCCATGATTGCAAGAAGAATGAGTTGTTTTTGCATGATGGTTGGATTTGAATGTTGAATAAAATAATACGTAGCTGCATCTATCTAACTTCTTATGTTGGGACAGCATATCCTGTAGAGGTGTATTCGACAAAGAACGATCGCAACCAAGATAGCTGCGACCGCACAAATAGTGTATATGCTATTTATCTTCTGAATCATCTGAATCATCTGAATCTTCTGAATCATCCGAGCTAGATAAGTTAGGCAAAGCACCCAGTATTTTGTCTAGCAACTCTAGTTTAGTATGATTTGGGAACTTAGACTTGTCTAGTATATCTGCAATCGTAGCTATCAGTCCAGCTCCATCTTCTATCTTACTGACATCTTCAATGGAGACGACTGGTGAAGTTGGTAACTGGATAGGAGTAATTCCCAATAGCTGTTGATACGGTTTAAGTTTTCTGCCTTGATCGAATCAATAGTAGGAGATATGTCTTTACATTCCCAATCACGATACTCGTTAGAATCAGAATCGACCGTCTCACAGGAGGTACATTGTCCTAGCAAAGCTTCCATATACGCTCCACGTGATGGAAGAAATACGGTAGACACCTTATCAGAAATATCATCTGAGCAATCCAGTATAGAGTCACTTTTAATAAAAGCTACCCAATTTCCTACAACTCCAATTGGGGAGTTGATGATTTGTGGCAAGAGCGGCTCACCGTTATACGTATATTTATCGAAGCGAATACCTCTTTTTATGGGGTCTTCATTTAACCAAATCAAGCTGTTGTAGTAGAGTTCATACGCTGCAAAGTGGTTCAAGATGATCTTTTCGCAGCACTTCTTTTTTTCACAGTCTGATGAGGAGGTATCAACTTCAGTTGTAGTTGGTGGAGGCGTTGGTTCAACAGCAGGTTTTTCAGGTAATTGAGGATTAGCAGATGCCCACCAAGGTGTATTTTCCCGAACTCTAGTATCATTCAGATTAGTATTTGAATAGAGTTGATAATAATTGCTATTTCCCTCTGATTGATACTGCACAATGAATTCATCCATTTTAAAATCATTATTTGCTCCGGGAGAGGAAAAGGAAAGTCCTACTTGTACAATATCGTCTGCTGATATAGTAGAGGGAAGGTTAATAGTATGTATATATGTTGTGTTTCTACTCCAACTACTTTGGGGAAAATTGACAGCAGTTACATTTCCATTACTAAGCTTGATGTTGACTTTTATTTTGCCATTGTTACCTGGCTTATCTTTTCCAATTCTTATACGGACTTTGATTCGTTTCGTCTTATAAAGATCGTCGCTTGATGAATTGCCATTGTTCCCGTTGCTGCCTCCGTCACCTGTAGAGCGATCCTCAACAGTATCTTCACAACACAGATAGCTTTCTATAAAATCATCGTAGCAGTCATTTAATTTCTCATCTAGCAAATTGCCCCTAAAGATGTTAGAATGCGCAATGATCTTTTCAGGGGTCAATTTTTCTGCGCAATACTGAATGAAGCAGATATCGTGCTTTCCAATGTAGCTTGTTACTACTTCGTAATGACGGATCATCTCATAATACATCAAATTCAAAGTATGACATTTATTATGATTTCTAACCCCTCTAGTTTGTATATTCTGATCCTCTGTCTGCATCGCTTCCATCACTACCGTACTACGAATGGATCGAAGACTAGAACTACTTTGTCTGATTCTATCATTCAAGGTTTGCATAGAATTTACAGCAACATCTTTCCTACCAATTTGCCCTGAAATCTTACGCACACCTCCTACACTTAACACACCCTTGATAACTGCCTGAGCAGCAAATTGAGAACTCCCTCCTATGGATCGTTCTCTGACAGATGTGTTCATGGTTTCATCTATCAGTCGATCATGCCGCTGGTCGTGGACTAGATGTTCAGTTGAAGTGGTAGCATCTTGACGTTGAACGGTATCACGTCTTACCCAGTTGATAGTTGCTAGCTTTATGGATTCACAAGGAGCTAACGAAAAGCTGTTAATTAATTCTCCTAATGAATGTCCTAGAAAGCACCATTGAACATCAAATTCTAGCGATTCACCTTCTCTTATTTGTAGTTTGGGTTTCAAATATTGATCGGTAAAGTCAGATTCCGAAGCACAGTATGCACTACTTCCATCTATCAAAATAGCTTCGGACGGCTTCAAATCGCCTTCAAACGCTAACTGCTGAATACCATAGTTGCGTTTCAGATTAAAACTAGGTAATAGTCGCTTACAAAAATCGTCTTCTTCGGATTCATCTTCACAACCGCACCCTCCGCCTAATACAGAATCATAGAGGCTAGCTAGTTGATTGCCTGCTAATTGATAGTCGATCTTGTCGGGCAGTTCATAAGAAGAAAGCCCTTCAAAGATACCAACTAAAGAAAAACTCTCGTGGTCATTTGGAATCATTAAGCGATGAAATTCTCGCTGTAGTATTTCCGTGATGGGAATAGTAATACCAATGGCTTCGTAGTCTAAAGGAAATATTCTGACGGACTTGATCTGCTCGACATCTACTTTTGATAACTGAAAGGAAGCATATCCTTTGCTGTTTGTTACTAACAATTTTTTCTCGCTCGATTGCCTTTGTTCACCATTGACTTCCAAACAAAGAGGTAAGCCTTTGATGGGATTATTCATCTCTTGGGTGAGCGTTAAGACTCTTATTTTAATATCTCTCATGTTACTATTAGGATTTGATTTTAAATAATAGAGTTAAAAATTTCATTATTTATGATCTAGACGAAGCCCTTCCATTTTATCAGGTGGAAAAGAAGAGAAAAGAAAAAAAAGCAACTGCCAAAGCCAAACTCCAGCAGTTGCCGACTCAAAAGGGGGTTAATCCAAAACCATCATCGTTTTAGTCACCGTTTGGTGGTCAGTTGTCAGGCGATAGTGGTAGATACCTGCACTGAATTGACTATCGGTGTTGAATTCAAGCTCGTGTTCTCCAGCATCGTAATTCCCTTGTTCAGTAAAGACACGTTTGCCAGTGGCATCGAAAATATCGAGTTGCGTCGCTGTCGCTTCCGGTAGCGTGAAGGTAATCGTAGTGCTGTTGCGGAACGGATTTGGGAAGTTCTCCAGCGTCAGTTCGGTCGTAGCTGATCTACTTTCCATTTCCATCGACATGACGCTATTCGCATTGCCTCCACACTCGACAAAACGAATATTGTCAATGCCGAAATCGCCCGTTGGTCCTGTTTGTATAATTCGGATACGCAACGTCGCTGTCCCGGTGAAGGTGGCTGTCCAGCTGGCAGCAAGCGTGTTCCACTGATTGAGCGTTCCAGTTTGGTTTGCTATGATCGGAACGTTGTTGACCAAAACATCCATAATCGGGGAGCCATTGCCTGCGATATTTGGATAGAGATCGAAACTGAAATCGTACGTTCGCCCACGCACAACTGGAATATTGATCTGTTGCCACACATCGTTGGGTACAGCAGGTGCTGCATCAATGACCATGAAGCGTCCAGTAGAAGTGACTGGCGACCACAAGCCGTTATTGCATTTGTTGGTCGCTTGTGTGGTCAAGCAATACGAGCCGATGTTGCACGTACAGTTGTTGGCTAATGCACTGGTGAAGGCAAAATTTCCTTGCTCAAAGTCACCATTTTTGACTAAATCTCTACCTGTACACAATCCACTTCCGCCACAAGTCCAAATGAC
>CAYLPW010000318.1:0-4040 GCA_964385665.1 uncultured Saprospiraceae bacterium | reverse complement strand
CCTTCTATCGCTTCAATTTGAATCGTCAGTTGGAAAGACAAGAAGCCAAACAATTGCAAGAAATCAACAACCTAAAATCCCGCTTCTACACCAATATCACCCACGAATTCCGTACGCCGCTCACTGTTATTCTAGGCATGGCACAAGAAGAAAAAGATTTCAGTAAAGCTCGAACACTCATCACTAGAAACGGCGAAAAACTCCTCCAACTCATCAATCAACTCCTCGATCTCTCCAAAATAGACACTGGACACCTAAAAGTCAATTACCAACAAATTGAAATCGTTTCTTTCACGCAATACATCGTCGAATCTTTCCAATCTTTAGCCGACAGAAAGTACATTCGATTGACCATTTACAGCGAACTCAAAGAACTGTACATGGATATGGACGAGGAGAAATACCGACAAATAATTAGTAATCTTCTCTCCAATGCTATCAAATTTACACCTGAAAGCGGCAAAATTATTCTGCATATATCACAGCAGAACGATCAGTTGTGCATAAAAGTCACCGATAATGGCGTTGGGATAGCATCGGATCAATTACCCTATGTGTTCGACCGATTTTACCAAGTAGATCCCGATAGTGATCGGGACTACAGCAAACAATGCGAAGGTACTGGTATTGGTCTGGCACTGGTCAAAGAATTGGTACAACTACTGGATGGAAAAATTGACGTGGACAGCAAAATTCAGGTAGGCACTACCTTTACGTTACGGTTCCCGATTCGTCAAACGAGTACCCAAAAATTGGAGCACTTCGTAGCGCCTTCACCTGATATTCCATCGCTAGAAAAAGCTGATCTTGCTTATCCTTCACCTGCTACACCTGAGGAAGCAGACTTACCGCGTCTACTCATCATAGAAGACAACGCAGATGTGGTCACCTACATTCAGTCTTTGTTACAGACTACTTATCAATTGCTTATTGCCAGAAATGGTGAAGTAGGCATCGAAAAAGCCATCGAAGAAACGCCCGACATCATCATCAGCGATGTGATGATGCCTAAGAAGAATGGTTTTGAAGTGGTGGAAACCTTGAAACAAGACATTCGGACAAGCCATATTCCTATTATCTTATTGACAGCAAAAGCGACGCAAGAAGACAAAATAGAAGGACTGAAATACGGTGCAGATGCTTATCTGATGAAGCCTTTTAATAAGGAAGAATTATTCATTCGCTTGAATAATTTGATCGAAGTACGTCGGCAGTTGCAGCAGAAATATGCAAACGGTATTTTGAATATTTCTGAAACGTCTGCTCCTTTATCCATCGAAGATCAATTTCTACTAGACGTTCGCCAACAAATAGCAGCCAATTATACCAAAGCAGATTTCAATGTAGAAACGCTAGCTGCTAGTTTAAGTATGAGTCGCGTGCAGCTTTTTCGCAAACTCAAAGCCATCAGCAAGCAAACGCCTTCACAACTCATTCGTCAGTTTCGGCTCGAAAAAGCGAAAGAACTGCTTCAAAATCAGCAACTCAATATCTCTGAAATTGCCTACGAATTGGGCTACAGCGATCCCAATTATTTTATCCGACAGTTTAAAAACAAATTTGGTGTTTCACCGAATGCTTACCGTAAGTCACTATAAGTCAATTAGATAGACTGAGTTGGTTACTTCCTTTGTAACATCCATACTACTTTTTATAAGTACTTGTGCTACTCTCTGCAACATTAGTCCAGTGCTTGTGCTGCTCCTTCCTTTCATATTTGTGGCATAGCAAAACGATCACTGTTTTGCGAAAACAAATACCTATTTATTCACTCAAACACAGATCAATGAAAACACTATTCATCATTGCATGCCTTGCAATTAGCACCATCGTATCTGCACAAAAAACAATGCTTACAGATGCAGGCAAAGCAACTATTAAAGAAGAAGTTACAGCAATGGGAACTGCTTATGTGGAGGCAGCTAATAGCATGAATTACAAAAAAGCAAAGAGCTTCTTTTTAGATTCTGATGAATTTGCCATCGTACTCAAAAATGGAACGATCATCGGCTACGATGCCTACATGGAGAATTTCAAAAAGAATGAAAGTCTTGCTAAGCAAAGTACAGACGTAAAAACGATGGAGATTAAAGTACACGCCTCTAACGTCGCGAATGTCTATGTCACTTACGAAAATAACCTTGAGTATAAGAACGGTAAAACCTACGGTCCAGTGCAAGGGACTGGTATCTACACTATTGTGAAAGTAGGAGATGAATGGAAAATCGCCTACGCCTATTTCGATGAAGTACTCGAAAAGTAAGTAAGTACCCTAACGTATTTATGCTTTCTTATCGAATTTTTCAAGTATTTGATAATCAATAAATTACATCAATTTAATCGTAAAATTAAATACCGTAACCTACTTAAGTGATAGGACAAAATTATATAGATGGAAACATGCCATGTTTAACATCAACTAAAACATTGATAATCAGATACTATTGAGTCTTTAGCATTGAGAAACATGACATGTTTAGCATTACATTTAATTGCTTACTTGATCACACATCCAACAACACTATAAAAACATATCTAATGAAACTATTTCTTCTAGGTAGCTTCTTTTGGCTACTGACTACTGCATGCGAAAAAGAGCCACTACCACCCGCTGATGGTTTTCAGTTTGTCTTACTTCCCTCTTTTTGTGATAACGGAGGCATGGCATTCAATGTAGTCGTCACTGAATCGGACAAAGAAACTTACGCTTATCTATGGGATTTAGATGGTCAAGCTTTAGGGCACGACGAAAGTACCTCTTGTGTCTGCGGCAATCTCATTACCGTTTATGTAACGCGTCTAAGTGATGGGGTACGACTCCAAAAATCAATGGCAATTGTTGATTGCTTACGCGAGTGAAAACAATCATTATCGACTAATAAAATTAGACGATCTACTGAAGATCGCTTTTACTTATCTATTTCTTAACATTTTAATTAATACACATTATGAAAAAAATTCAATTTTTTGGTAGTGCATTACTATTTCTAGTATTATTTTCAGGCGTCACCTTACAAGCACAAGTAAGAATCTCTCCTAGTGGAATCCAAAATGGCTCACTCTCTAACAACGCGAATATAGGTGAGTATGTATTTGCAGAAAATAGTATGCTCTTCAGTATAGGTATTGACGATGATGGTGATTTAAAATTTTTTAGAGATGGAAGTTCAACAAGTGGCTCTGAAGTGATGCGTATCCAGGATGATACAGGCAATGTAGGTATTGGAACGACGAATCCACAATCGAACTTACATATTAAGCAGACAACAGGTGGAAATCCAAGACGTGGTCTTCGCTTAGAGAGAAGTGACAATACGAATTATTGGACGATTCATACCGGTTCTCTAGATCGACTTAATTTTACGTACAGGAATGTATTCAAAGCTGCTGTTGATCCTGTTACTGGAGCTTACATACAATTTTCCGACAAAAAAGTAAAAAAGAATATAGTAGCAATGGATAAAGTGTTGCAGGAGGTACTTCAGCTACAGCCAAAATGGTACAACTATATTGACAATGAAATAGAAGCCTCAAAGTCTTTAGGATTTATTGCTCAAGAAGTAGAACAAGTACTTCCAGATTTTATTTTTAAAAAAGGAGATAATAAAGCATTAGCCTATGATTACTTTGCTGTACTTTCTATTAAGGCGATACAGGAATTTTATGCTGAGTTTGAAGCAAAAAATGAACTAATCCAAACTCAAAATGAGAAAATTGAAGCTTTAGCTAAAGAAAATGAAGCCATCAAAGCCCGCCTTGCCAAAATCGAAGCGATGCTAAGCGGAACGACGGATGACATCAACACGACCACAACGACCTTGACGTCTGCTACCCTACAACAAAATGCACCCAATCCATTTACAGAAGCCACCAACATCAATTACTTCATTCCAGAAGGCACAAAAAATGCCAGCCTTCAAGTGATGGATCAAAATGGACGTATCATCAAAAGCATTCCGATACAAGCGACTGGCGAAGGACAAGTGACCTTGCAAGCGAATTTGCTCAGCGCAGGCACGTATAGCTATGCCTTGATCTTG
>CAYLPW010000317.1:2634-4078 GCA_964385665.1 uncultured Saprospiraceae bacterium | reverse complement strand
TATGCTGTTCAAAAGCATATAATAAGTCTTTTACTGCATCAGGAAATGCTTTTGCACAAAGTGTAATCAGTGCTGAATAAAGCGTATCACTATGGATAATAGAGGCGGTTTGGGACAAGGAAGAATTTTCATCTAAGCCTGTCAGCCCAAAATGGAAACGTCCTTGTTTTGGGCAGTTCAAAATAATGGCTTCCATTTACGAGGTACTTAATTCATTGGAAAATCGGTCGAGTAGTTGCTTGGTCGCTGAACCTAATAGGTCGTCATCTATTTGTTCCAGCTTTTGATAAGTATAGTTCTCAGGATCGATGAACTTTGGAATAATGTCTGTCACGCTGACATTTACTTTTCCATAGCCACGCGACAATTGTCCACCAATACCATCATCTTCCAATAGCTGCAATGCCATTAGTATCTTTTGTAAATGACCACGTAGTTCACTTTGATTTGCTCCTGTCACATCATCGTATACGCTATATACCAGTTCAAATTGGAATTGAGCACCTGCTGGCACACGCTCCATTTGACGGGGATGTTCCGCTGTGCCCGTTCGCCGATTAATGACATTTTCCCATTTGCTATCGGTATAGCCTTCAAAGAAAATACTATCATCTGCATTGACTAAAAAAGCATCGCGGACTAGTAGCCGATTTGGTCGAATACCTCTTTCCTCTGGCTTATTACTGTCTCCAGAGTAACCAAATAAGTCCATAATATACTGATGGTCTTCATCTGTACTGATCTTTTCAGAACTAATGAGATTCAAGTAACTTTTAGCCTCTTCCTTTCTATCTCCATTTAGCCTTTCTACTCGTTTTTGCTCTCCTTCTTTCGCCTTTTTGCTGAAAAAATAAGAACCTTCTGTTTTCGCCAATAAAGAACGGAGTTTCCCTTTAATGGAACTGCCTGGAACGTAAGGTTGTCCTTTGGCTGACTTGATGACTGCGTTGTCCATGCCACCAATTGACAAAGAGGATTTGGAGCCACCGACATGAAGACCAGTTTTGGTGGTCAGTTTGCCTTGTATTAGGATTTTACCTACTAATTTCATATGTCTATTTTAATTTTTCTTTGATGGTCACATGAAACATACCAAGATGGAATAGTCGCTGCCTTGTGTGTCTTAATGACCATTAAATCATGGGCGTTTCATTTGTCTATTTTTTCTCTTGTGGTCAAATGGGTTATTTTATAGAAATAAGTTTTCGCTATTGAATTGATGGTTGACGGTTACTTCAAAATACTTATGGTACGACACCACATCTTCCATAAATTGCTTAAAATAAGAAAGTTGATGTCCTTCTAATGCTTTGATCATTTCGACTAAGAGCAGCATGATTCGCTTGGCTTTATCATTGTTTTGCCTAGCTAATGTGTATTGAAAGAGTGGGCGGAGTCGTTTGATATTTTGTAGTGTTTCTAGCTGTTGCTCTTTCTTCTTCTC
>CAYLPW010000317.1:0-2624 GCA_964385665.1 uncultured Saprospiraceae bacterium | reverse complement strand
TTTATCCGTTTCCACTTCTAATGGATATGCAGATTGGATAGCATCATACAATCGTCTTAACTGAGAGGACTTTATGCCCTCCATATTTCTCAGCAGTAATTGGGTCAATTGTTGCTGGATTGTTTTGTAATTACTGGTGGCTTCCATTGCTTTCAATAAGCGTCTGGCATCCGGCTGTTCAAAAAATTTTAAGGTATCAGCAAGTAGTTTGTCAGAGCGCGTATAACGAGATTTTCCCTTACTTCGTTCGGCAGTCGCTTCCACATAGCGATGAACACTAACAATGACCTGTGCTATTTTCTTGTAAGCATTAAGCTGGTTATTATCTGCATCAATAACCTTACTCAAATCTGTAAATAAGGTCAGCAATCGAATTGCACCTAGTCGTTCTTGGCGAGCAGCTGTATATAAGAAGAAAGGACGAAGTGCTTTTACTTCATTTGCAGTATCGCACGACAGTATTTTGTCGTAGATATTTCGCAATTGAGTAGAAGTAATGTCTCTAGCATTCTCTCTGATCAAATCTTCTATCTTATTAAGCAAATCATCGGGATTACTATACATTTCAAAATTCAAAAGATCGGTAGCCGTTACAGGCTCTAGCTGCTGCCATATCTTTCGTCTTTCTTTTTCTAAATCTACACGACGACTAAATAGCAACTCATTGAAGCGATGAAAAGCAACAATAGTTTCCATCGCCTTTTTGAATCCATGTACATTTTCTTGCTCATATGCCTTCTTTGCCAATCGATCACAAAGCGTCATAATGTATTTCGCAGAATCATTAGGCTGCCGAGCAGTGAGATAGGCAAACTGCGGGCGTAGCTGACTAATTTTTTTAGGATTATCAACAGGTAGATTGGCAATATCAGCGTAGAGCTTACGTAGCTGAGAAGAGGTGAGTCCTCTAAAGTTGGCTTCGATGAGTCGTTCCAACTGATTCAGTGCATTATCTACATCAGTCGCCGTTCCCATATTAAGTAAACTTAGTACGGTTGCGTCATCTAGTGATTGCTTTGCTTGATGCTGTTTCCTATCTCGATCTCTGTTATAGTTTCTATTCGCCATTGATTTCATGTTGTTTTTCATAGTTCCGCGTCAATAGCTCTGCCCAGCGTGCTGCCATCGGATACTTCATCGGATTGATGTACTCATCTCGTGTAAAAGCACCAATCAAATCTTTAACGTAAGGAGTGATAATATCTTTAGAAATGGTCGCTTCGTTACGAGCATGACGTATCATATAGAATAATTTCCCAACTGCTAAATTGATGTATATGTTGGGATTTTCTTTATCTCGCAACAACTGATATTTGCCTGCACTCTGTTGTATTCGATTTAGCGTTGACTTAGGTTCGCCTTTTTTCTTCACTAGCTCTTTGAGTTTTTGAGCATTTGCTTTCAACTCTGAAAATTCATGCCAGCTCAGTACTTCATCAAAGAGCGTTATTTTATTCTTGCTAAAATTGTACTGTTCGCTATATTTAGCTTCTTCTAAAGCTTGACTAGCTAGTTTGTCAAAGCGAACGACAGGATAAGTAGGTTCAACTAGTACAACACCTACAGATATAGTCGGGGGTAAGGTCAATTGGTCTTCAGCGATAGCTAAACCTTCAAATACTTCTTCAATTTCTCTAGCCTTTTGGTTGAAAGCAGTGCGTACATGTGCCACAAATTCCAGAATGGCATCCCAAGCACCTACAAAAAAGCAGTCATCGCCACCAGAAAAAATAGTATAGATATTGTCTTGTAATGTAGCCTCAGTGTATTTTCTATTGGGAAAAGGAAGTCGCAACAAGTCTGCAATACCATCGCTCAGAAAAGTGCTAATCAACTGAGAGACCTTCTGTCCAACTGACTGACTAGGCGCATGACGAAATAAATTACTTAGATCATCAATATCCATTTTCAGAATAGCGATCTTCCGTGTTCCCGTTCGCTCATAAGCGAAATGAGCCAAAAACTGATAGTCAATAACGTTTCCTCTTGCAATCTGAATAGCCTTTTCAGTAGTCTTTGCCTCTCGTTCTGCTACTTCCGTATCAATTTCGTCTTGATAAGCAGCATAAAGGCGTCCATGCCATTTAGGAAAATTTTCTAAAGGCTGAAAAGCTTGTATAGCGGCGTTGCTTTTTAAGGATGGTGCGTCTACTACTTCACACAAGTGATCGAAGCACCTGCTAGCAATAGCTTTAAGGCTACCTACATTCATATCTAACAACTCTACGAGTCCTACACTATCATCATACGCATAAGGATCAAATGCAATAAAGTCATTCAAGTATTTGCGTAACTTATCTTTATTAGAAGCCAAGGCTATCTCCTGCCAATAGCTAGCAAAGTCCTCTTCATTGCCAATGGATACAATACTAAGCGCGATATAGATATCCTCCTTAACGATGCTCGCATTAATTGTTACTTCAATTGTTTTAAGAAGCTTTTTTATCGCTTCCATCGAACGACTATCGCTAGCATATAAGAAGAATCCACCGCCACCATCATAGAATATCTTGTGAGCTGTAAGCTTCGTCTCATGAAGTAGGTATTCCTTCGCAAACACACTTAGAACTTCCACAAACACCGACCGCGCCTTCAACACACGAGCCGCCTTCTCCGATTTGACA
>CAYLPW010000316.1:868-4083 GCA_964385665.1 uncultured Saprospiraceae bacterium | reverse complement strand
GGACGCGTTTGTTAACAGGTTTCGGACATCTAACGGATCGCTCGAAGCCTAAGTATAAGTCTTGACCTTGACCTCGAAGTGGATACAAAAGAAGGTCGTCGTGGGAAACGACAACCTTCTACAAGAATACATTATGCTCAAAAAATTAGAAGCCGCTTGGCAGAAACAACTCTTTCAGCACCTTACCAAACAGCAACTGGAACAACGTTTTCTATTGGGTCAGCACATTGCTTACGAACGCCGCCGCAGCTATGACCAAATAGCGCAGCTACAAGAAGCCGAATTTAAAGTTTTCTCGCAATGGGGTGATGATGGCATCATTCAATATTTGGTCGATCAAATAGAGATTGCCTGTCCTTATTTCGTTGAATTTGGAGTCGAAAACTATTTAGAGTCCAATACCCGTTTTCTGTTGATGAACAACAACTGGAGCGGTCTGGTCATGGATGGTTCAGCCGATCATATTCGTTTCATTCAGCGCGATGATGTTTATTGGCGGCATGACTTGGAAGCAAAAAAAGCATTTATTACTGCCGAAAACATTAATGACTTATTAGCTCCACATACCCCACAAGCAGAAATTGGTTTGCTGCATATTGACATAGATGGAAACGACTATTGGATTTGGAAAGCGATAGAAGTAGTACAACCGACGATTGTTGTGATGGAATACAATAGTGTTTTTGGTATTGATCGGGCAATTACCGTTCCCTATCAAGCTGATTTTGTACGAACGGCGGCACATGCTAGCAATTTATATGCGGGCGCGTCTTTGTTAGCATTGTGTGATTTGGCAGCAGAAAAGGGTTATGCACTAGTCGGCTCCAATAGTGCTGGCAACAATGCGTATTTTGTACGTCAAGATCGTTTAGGTTCGTTAACCGCATTGCAACCTGGCGAAGGCTACGTTGTTTCTAAATTCAGAGAAGCACGCGGTGCTAATGGCGAATTGTTAGCTTTGCGCGGCGCAGAACGACTCCAACTCATCAAAGGAATGGACATCTATAACACCCGAACTCAACAAATAGAACGATTATGAGCAAGGTTAATATTCCAGTTTATCAGCCTCATTTGGGAGGCAACGAAAAGAAATATGTCAATGAGTGTTTGGATAGCACTTGGATTTCTAGCAAAGGTAAATACGTCAATTTATTTGAGTCTGAATTTGCGAATTATCTAGGTGCAGAACATGCGACTGCCGTTTCTAATGGAACAGTGGCGTTGCACTTAGCATTAGTGGCTTTGGGCATAGGTAAAGGTGATGAAGTTATCGTACCTACATTAACGTATATCGCTTCCGTAAATGCGATTGTTTACACTGGTGCTACACCTATTTTTGTGGATTCATTGGAAGATACTTGGCAAGTTGATCCACGAGATGTTGTCCGAAAAATCACGCCCAACACAAAAGCTATCATGTGTGTGCATTTGTATGGTCATCCATGCGATATGAGCAGTTTACGCGCTATTTGTGATGAGCATGATTTGTTTTTGGTGGAAGATTGTGCGGAAGCGATTGGTTCAACTTACGAAGGGCAGCATGTCGGTACATTTGGAGACATCGCTACCTTTAGTTTTTATGGCAATAAGACCATCACAACTGGCGAAGGCGGTATGGTCATCACCAACGACGAAACGCTCTACGAACGCGCCCTACATTTTAAAGGGCAAGGACTCGCCAAGTACCGTCAATATTGGCATGATGTGGTGGGCTACAATTATCGGATGACGAATATTTGTGCAGCTATTGGCTACGCGCAGCTAGAGCAAGTTGACCAAATTTTGAAGAAGAAACGAGCCATTGCGGATTGGTATCGCGAAGGGTTTGAAGGAACGGCGGTCACTTTTCATGGCGAAGCTGAAAACGTCTTTCATTCTTACTGGATGTGTTCTATTTTGGTCGAAAAAGCAGCGGATCGCGATCCACTGCGCGAGCATTTGACGGCACATGGCATCGATACACGTCCACTGTTTTATCCAGTACATACGATGCCGATGTATGCACAAAAATACGAGCGACATAAAGTGGCGGAGAATCTAGGTTGGCGTGGCATGAACTTGCCGAGCTATCCTGAACTGACGCGCGAGCAAGTCGATTATATTGTTAATAGCGTATTATCATATAAAGTCGAATGGAAATCCTTGAAATTGGCGTAGCTGACCGTCCGCTGCTAGAAGACTTTTTGTCGCGCCTTACATTGGGCAAAAAGAGTTTTCGATATTTTGATAAACGTCCGTTGTCGATCATTGAGCAGCATGTCAGTACCTTATTGTTAATGAAAGATGGTCGTCCAGTAGCTTATGGTCATTTGGATCAAGAAGGCGACACGGTTTGGTTGGGCATTGCGGTAGCCGATGAAGAAAGAGGTAAAGGTTATGGTAAGCAAATGATGAATGCCTTATTCCATAGAGCGCGTGAATTATCTATTGATGTCATTACACTGACCGTCGATCAAGATAACACCATTGCTCAACGGCTTTACGAGCGTTTAGGGTTTGATCAGATTGATGTGGCAGAGCATTATATTAAGTATCAATTGGAGATATGAGATAGTGAGTAGTGAGATGTGAGACGGTTTGTCAATTTTCTCAGAAACCAGCACACTATTTATAATAAAAATAGCTGCCATTGCTACATCTGACATGGATATATTAGCATATATAATTTCGTAGAGATTAAATATCGTTAACCACACTACTCAGTACTCTATTTCATCTTAAAAGGATAAATACAACTGTTCATTACTGCAAGTATCTACTGAATGAAAATTCTTTATCACATCCCTGATTTATCTCAGGAAAATGGCGGCATCCGACAATACGCAGTAGCACTATTACGCATCTTGGCACAAGACCAGCGGAACGAATATTTTGTCTTGCACAATCTTAATGATCCACAAGTCATGCAAGTGCTAGAAGAATTTCCGCACCTCCATCACATTCCACCTACCTTCGGACGAGAGCAAAAACTAGAAAAGTTGCGGACGGACATTGGAACTGTCCTGAATTATGTGTTACTACTTGCCAAACGCAAAAAGTTAGCATCGACTAGTTACATCAATCGAATTTGTCGAAAGTACAGAATTGATGTCGTGCATTGTCCGCATCAGTTTACCGCGATTACAGATAAGAAGGTCATTTGCACGATGCACGATGTGCAAGAATTGCACTTTCCTGAATTTTTTAGCCCACGCGACCGTTTTGTGCGCGCTTTC
>CAYLPW010000316.1:0-858 GCA_964385665.1 uncultured Saprospiraceae bacterium | reverse complement strand
TACCAGCACATCAAAGATGATTTGTTGAAGTATTTTGATGTGATTGATGAAAGAGACATTCAGGTGTGTTTGTTAGAAATGCAAAACTTATGGTTTGAAAAGTTGACAGCCAATGATCTAATTGATCTAAAAGCACTTGATTACCCAGATCGCTTCCTCCTCTACCCTGCCAACACCTGGCCGCATAAAAATCATAAGAACCTGGTCGAAGCCGTTCATTTATTAGCGCAATCTGGCAGACGCATCCACATCGTCTGCACTGGTCATCAGCGCGATTATTATCAGGAAGAAATTGCACCACTGATTCAAAAATATGGACTTCACGATCAGTTCACCTTCCCAGGTATTGTCGAGGAGAATCACTTGTACAGTTTGTATCAAAACTGTGTAGGTGTTGTTGTGCCAACGCTGTACGAAGCTGGTAGTTTTCCATTGATGGAAAGCATATTGATGAACGTGCCAGTCATTTGTGCACAGACTACTTCTTTACCAGAAACTATTGGTAATCAAGAGTTTGTCTTTTCGCCGACTGATCCAAATGAGATCGCTGAGTTGATGTGGAAGCTTTGGAGTGATGACGATTTTCGGGCGCAATCAAAAGCAAATAACTTGGAACGTCAGCCGTATTTAACCAACACTAATTCGCTCCAAATCATTCAGTCCGTCTACGAAGCCTTGCGCTAATGAATCCACCTAAAATTAGCATTATCACCGTCGTCTACAACGCGGTCGATACCATAGAGGAAACAGTGCGCTCGGTCGTCGAACAAACGTATTCGAACATCCAATACGTTGTCATTGACGGCAAAAGTACAGATGGAACAATTGATATTTTGAATCAATATCAAGACCAATTTT
>CAYLPW010000315.1:0-4126 GCA_964385665.1 uncultured Saprospiraceae bacterium | reverse complement strand
AAAGTCGATTGTTGTCATTTGGCATTGCGAATGAAGACGCCTGGCAGATGGGACTTAGCTGTGGTGGTAAGTTGGATGTTTGGGTCGAACCTTTTTTGGCAAATCGGTTTCCAGAAGTTTGGGAAGCGTGGTCGAATTGTATCGCCAACAATGAAGCCTGCGTTTTGGTCACTGAAATGAGTATTTCTCCAAGTTATACACTTGTCATTCCAAATGATTGGGTAGTTGGACAATCGCTTTCCAATGATCTGTTAGAGCAAGTAACAACTGCTTACGAACGTCGCCAACACACAATAGTAGAAGCAGCAGAGAAAACGTATTTCATCCAGATTTTTCCGAAGCGTAGTCGACTGTTTTTGATCGGCGCAGCGCATATTAGCGTTCATTTGGTGCAGTTAGCGAAATTGTACGACTTTGAGACCGTTGTTATCGATCCACGTGGCTTTTTCACGGAAGGCACTCACTTTCCTACGCCGCCAGATCGAATCGAAGACGCCTACCCAGAAAAAATACTACAAGCGGAAGCTTTGGACGCGGACACCTACGCGGTCATCCTGTCTCACGATCCTAAAATAGACGATAATGCTTTGCACTTGCTGCTACCGTCTGACGTCGCTTATATTGGCGCATTGGGCAGTCGACGCACACACGCGAAGCGGATAGATCGAATGAAATCGGCTGGATTTTCCGACGAGCAAATCGCTCGGATTCATGGACCAATTGGTGTGAATATTCATGCGAAGACGGCTGCGGAAATCGCATTAAGTATCATGGCGGAAATTATTCAGGTAAAAAATCAGCCAAAAGAATAAATGTGTCAATTGCGTTAAAAGCTTTTCGATATAGATATCGACCAAAGTATATCATTTTGATAATCAAGTACTTGCGGAACTAGTCTAATGCCTGCCTACCACAAGCATCGTCAGGCAGGTCTAAAATCTCTACAGTATTTTTTTCATCAAAATATCTGTTTGTTCATCACTGCCCAACCAAAATGAATGCGTGTCGAATGCCACAAATCCATTTCGTTCATAGAATCGGATGGCTCTGCTGTTTTCTTCCCAAACGCCTAGCCAAATGTATTTCAAATGATGTTGTTGAGCCACTTTGGTAGCTGTTTGTAGTAGCTTCTTCCCGATACCTTTTCCTTGCTGTTCAGGATGAATATAAATACGTTCAATTTCTAACGCTTTTTCATCCTGTAATTCTGTTTGCGCACTACCTACATTCAGTTTTAAATAGCCAATCATTCTATGATTCAAATAGGCACAGAAAAAGGAAGAATTGGGCTGCTGAAATTCCTTTAAAAACTGTTCAGAAGTGAATGCTTTGGAAGTGTACACTTGAAAGTCATCTGGATTGTTTTGCGCGGAAAACGAAACGTCAAAAATGTAATGCGCTAATGGAAGCAACTTATCAATGTCATGCTCAGTTGCTAAACGAATGGTAAGCATAGATAAAGTCAGTGTTGAAAGAGGAAAGATTCATCTAATTTGTGGTCAAGAAAAGAGTATATACAAAGCGTGCAAGATACAAGTATCCATTAAATTAGAATTAGTTGAGAACTATTTACAATGAACAGTGTTTAGGAAATCAATTAATCAATAGAATGAGTATAAAAGATAGACGAGAGCGAGAGAAAGAAGAACTACGGGAGCTAATTCTAAAGGAAGCGACACAAATGTTTCTGCGCGAAGGCTATGAGAAAACGTCGATGCGGAAGATTGCGAAGCGGGTGGAGTATAGTGTGGGTACGCTCTATCTATACTACAAAAATAAGGATGAACTGCTGTATGCTGTTCAAGGCGTGGCATTCAATCATTTTTTGAACTACATGAAGCCACTTTTGGATATAGAACATCCAGTAGAACGCTTAAAGAAAATGGGAGAAATTTATCTCTTTTTTTCCTTGCAAAACCCTGATTATTATGATCTTATGTTCGTGATAGAGTCGCCGATGAATGCGGTAGAAGAAGGCGAAAGTTGGCGAAAGGGGGAACAACTATTCAATACGCTGCGCGGTACGATCAAAGACTGTGTGGATCAAGGCTATACAAGTGTAAAAGACGTAGATGCACTCTCTATGATGGTTTGGGCAGCGATGCATGGTATGGTCACGCTGAGTAGCAAATGTCGACTGCGCGTGATGCAGTTGAACGACGAAGAAGAAATGATGAAACGCGTCAATAATCTAATGGTGAATGCCCTTTTCAGCAAGGGCTAAATTTTTTTACTTTTATTCTGAACAGTGTTCAATAAAAGAATGTTGTTCACTTCATTATTAAGCATTTCGATAGCTGAATAACGCTATTCAAAGAAAAGCACTGTCGAAAGAACATACAGTCTGCTTTCTTTGCAACAGTCAATCAACTACTATGAAAATATCATTTTACCTTGTTTTATTAGTGACCATCAGTTGGCAAGTTCAAGCGCAACAAACTGTGTTAGATCAATATGTTTCAGAAGGCTTAGCCAATAATCTGACATTAATCAAAGAACGCATCGCCTTAGAACAGCAAGAGTCAAAAGTCAAAGAAGCTTACGGCAAATTCATGCCGAATGTGAATTTTCAAGCTGACTATCTGTTAGCAGCAGGCGGACGAGATATAGCGTTCCCAATCGGTGATTTACTGAACCCTGTTTATAGTTCACTGAACCAAGTGACAGGCGAAAGTCGATTCCCAACTAACCTCGAAAATGTCAACGAACAGTTTTTACCCAATAACTTTCACGATACCCGCTTCATCATCTCACAGCCACTATTCAATACTGCTATTTACTACAACCACAAAGCACAAGAGCAACTCGTGGCAGTACAAGATGCCAAAATCGCTGCCTACCAAGTAGAACTCAAAAAGGATATTAAAACGGCTTACTTCAACTATTTGAAAACGGCGCGAGTACTCGCCATCTATGATAGCACAGAAATCTTGCTACAAGAAGTACGTCGCATCAACCAAAAGCTGGTCAAATACGACAAAGCGACCGAAGATGTCATTTATAGCGTCGATTACGAAATACAACAACTCGCCAGCGATCGAGCGCGAACCACACAGCAGCGCATCTTAGCCCAAAACTATTTCAATTCCTTGTTGCACCGTGATTTACAGACTGATATTGAAGTGGAAGACGTATTGAATAGCCAAAGTAGATCTATTTACGATCCTCAAACCATGGTCGCGCAAGCTCTGCAAACACGCCCTGAAATTCAACAAATCGAACGCGGCATCGTCGCTGGACAAATAGGGGAGACGCTACAAGAAAAAATGTATTTACCGACCGTTGGTCTGCAAGCACAAGCTGGCTTTCAAGGTTTCGGCTACAACTTTGACTTCGACGATCAGGCATATGCTACACTTGGCGTTGGTCTACAATGGAATATTTTTGACGGCAAACAAAGAAAATATCGTCTACAACAAGCTCAGCTCGAAACGCAGCAACTGCGTCAAGACCTCGAACTCGTCAAACAACAAATCGAACTACAAGTCCGCGATGCTTGGTACAGTGTACAGACTGCTCAACAGCAGTTAGAGGCAGAACGCGCTGCTTTATTGAGTGTCCAAAAAAGCTTTCGCCTCATTCAGAAACGCTACGCTGCTGAGCAAGCTATTTTGGTAGAATATCTTGATGCGCGTACCAAAATGACCAATGCAGAAATTGCGGTTTCCATCAGTCAATACGACCTTTTGATTCGTCAAGCGCAATTAGAACGTGCTTTATCCCTGTAAATTTTAAATCATCCGAACCTGTTTACTCACACCACAACTCGAATACAATCATGAATATTAAACAATACTACATTTTCCTTTCTCTCGTCAGTATTTTAGCGACTCAAGGGTGCAAGGAAGAATATGAAGGTCAACAAATCGACCCAGAGCAACGACCAAAAGCGCAATTGGTCAAAGTAGAACCTTTAACGACAACGACCGAAGCAATTCCGATACAAGCGAGTGGTATGATTGGGTCAAAAGCAGAAATGAATTTGTCGTTCAAAATAGGCGGTATCATCGACCGAATGTATGTGCGCGAAGGGCAAACGGTGCGAAAAGGACAACTTTTAGCACAGTTAAAAACCACGGAAATCGACGCGCAAGTCCTAAAAGCACAACAAGGGGTCGATAAATCT
>CAYLPW010000314.1:1771-4135 GCA_964385665.1 uncultured Saprospiraceae bacterium | reverse complement strand
CTCTGCGCCATAGAAGCTTCTTTAATCATACGTTGTAAGTACTTGAATTCCTTACTATTCGTATTGACTAATCCTTCACCAGACCCGTTTATGCCACCTTCATTTATAATCATTACTGTACGTTTTCTTCTGCTAATGTTATTAATAAAATAGGACAATTGCAAGTTCATCTTCATTTGGTAAGTTTGTATTTTACGCTTTGCGAAAGTGGCGTTATGATAGCTGCGCGATGCAGACCTTCGTAAAACTGATTGTCTTCCGATTTTATACCTTTTATCAAAAAAATAAGATATGGCAAAATTCAGAACTAACCACACCAAACAAGGCAGAGGCAGCCACATCGGATGCGTGACCCCTATTTTACTACTAGGCTTAGTTATCCTCCTATTGGTTACCATTAGACAATACCCTGAATTTTTTGGACAGTTTTTCGAGCTAGACGAAGAGGTCATCAACTTTCCCGATACCGAAGTCAACAACTATGAAGCAGAAACGCTTTTTTTCTTGCCTGCATCGGAAAACAAAAACATCATTCGCCACCAATACTACGCATTAGCCTACAATGAAAAACATGAGGTCGCAGAATGGGTAGCCTACGAATTGACACGCAACCAATTAAACCAAAATCGAGTGCGACGAGAAGACAACTATCGCAGCGACCCGAAAGTGACAACAGAAAGTGCAACGAGTAGCGACTACAGAGGATCTGGCTATGATCGAGGGCATTTACTGCCTGTGGGCGATCGGAAGTTTTCGTTTGAAGCGATGGACGAAACTTTTTTTATGAGCAATATTTCACCGCAAGAACGGAGGTTCAATGGGGGCATTTGGCGAGAGTTGGAAGAAGACGTTCGGGATTGGGCGCAAAGATACCGAAAAGTGTACGTGGTGACTGGTCCCGTTTTGAAAGGTCGACCAAAGGATCGGATTGGGCGAAATGAGGTGAGTGTACCGCGTCGGTTTTATAAAGTGGTGTTGGATATTGCTGATCCAGAGTTGAAGGGGATTGGATTTATCATTCCGAACGAAGTTAGTGACAAAGAATTACAAGAATATGCGGTCTCCATCGACGAAGTAGAAGCGTTGACGGGTATTGATTTTTTTCCTGATTTGATGGAAGATGAGTTAGAAGAACGACTGGAAAGCGAGTTAGCTATTGAGTTATGGGACTTTGATCCGCAACGGTATGAAGCGCGGATTAATGCTTGGAATCTGCGGTAAGCTGTTCAGTATGTAGAGGTATCTGACGACTGCTACTACTTCCCTTCTCATCGTTCACTGATTTAGCTAATTTGTCTAAATGAAAGCATTGGATATTAAAAATCCCTCCCCTTTCCGTCAGATTTCAGCGAAAATTCGCTAGAAACCTTTACTCGCATCTATAAATATGGTATCTTTAGCGAAAATTCGCTATTTTATCTAAAATTGAATCAACATGACAGCGACGATAGATACCATAATTAACAAAGAGTCCCTAAAAGGTGGAGAGTTCATCATTCGTGATGCGACGATTGAGTCGACCTTTGTTCCAGAAGAAATGAACGAAGATCAGCAAATGATTGCCAGCATGGTTGACGACTTTATGGCACAAGAGATTATGCCGAAAGTGAACGAAATTGAGAAGCAAGCAGACGGTGTCGCTGTCGGATTACTACATCAAGCAGCCGAGTTAGGACTGTTAGGTGCGCACATGCCAGAAGAATTTGGCGGTATGGCATTAGACACGAATACCAATACGCTTATTGCTGAGAAATTAGGCCCATCAGGTGCTTGGACAGTAACGTTTGCGGCACACACAGGTATCGGAATGCTACCAATTTTGTACTTCGGTACAACAGCGCAAAAAGAGCAGTATTTACCAAAATTAATCACAGGCGAATTGAAAGCCGCTTACTGTCTAACAGAACCCAGTTCAGGTTCTGATGCACTAGCTGCTAAGACACGCGCCGATTTGAATGAAGCAGGTACACATTACGTCTTGAACGGACAAAAAATGTGGATTTCTAACGCAGGCTGGGCGGATGTCTTTATTGTATTCGCACAAATAGATGGCGACAAATTTACAGGCTTCATCGTTGATCGCAATTTGGATGGATTGACATTGGGCGCAGAAGAAGATAAGCTAGGAATCAAAGGATCTTCTACGCGTCAGGTCTTTTTTGAGAATGTAGAAGTGCCTGCGGAAAACGTGTTGGGCGAGATTGGAAAAGGACACTTGATTGCGTTTCACGTATTGAATACTGGACGTTTCAAATTGGGCGCACTATGTTTAGGTGGAGCGAAAGGTAGCGCAGATTCAGCTATTAAATATGCCAATGAGCGTGTACAATTCAAGCAGCCTATCGCCAACTTCGGCGCGATTCA
>CAYLPW010000314.1:0-1671 GCA_964385665.1 uncultured Saprospiraceae bacterium | reverse complement strand
TAGACATCGTTGGTCCAGCTTGGGCGGTGCAAAAAGAGTTAGCGTCTATGCCGAGTTTTGCAGAAGCGACAGGCGAATATGGAGAGGAAATAAAAGCCGTCAAAAATTTCAAGAAAATCTTGTTGATGGTAGCTGGTGCGGCCGCGAAAATGCAGATGGACGGGCAGTTGAACCTGAAAGCAGAGCAGGAAGTTCTGATGAATCTAGCAAATATCATGACGGATACGTTCACCGCAGAATCGTTACTGATGCGCGTGCAGAAGGTTAAGGAAAACAACATTGGGAAAGTCGATCAAGAAGTATATGACGCGATCCTGAAAACGTTCTTGCATGATGCTACTGCACGTATGCAAAAGGAAGCGACGGATGCCTTAGTCTCTTTTGCGGAAGGCGATATGTTGAAAACATTTTTGATGGGTCTGAAGCGATTTACGAAGTATCCACCAGTGAATGTGAAGAAAATGCGCCGCTTGATTGCGTCTACGTTGACGGAAGCGAATGCGTACGTGGTTTAAGTAAGAGATAGAAAAATATTAGTTTAGAATTATAGCGATAGGTTCTCTCGGCGGTGGTCGGGAGAACCTTTTTTTGTTCAAAGTCTATATGTACTCCCCGAAAACACGCTGGAAATCTTCTGCTGATTTTAGCAACCATTCGAAGTAAACTTCCCAAGCGTTTTCATCTGATATATCACCTTCTTGTTGCTTTTTAATTCGGAATGCTGCTCGATGATCCAATGGCATCCAAACAAGCGCATACCCTAACTTTTCCTCAATTATCGCTTTGTTGTTCTCCAATCTTTGATAGAGTGATACAGATCGTTTGATATAGACTTCACAAGCAATCACGTCTTCTTTTGTGTTAACCGTAAGTGTCAAATGTGCTTCACTTGTACCAAAACTAATGGTTAACCAATGTTGAGGTCGGGACTTTCGCCCTAGTCTAAGTGTAGTTTTTCTATCCTGCGCATATTCTTTAAACGATTCCCAAAACTGTTTCTGAAGTATCTTAGTTTGTGTCAATGAACTAGTAGCGTTACTAGTTCCTGCCTTAACCTCTTTCACCCAATCATTAGGTTCAGAAACAATGTGAAACTTAGGAGCGATTGCTGAATCACCTATCTGCCATAGTTCCATTCTAATTAGAAAAAAGTTTAATTCAGAAGAGGTAATGTCGTTTAACCATTCTACTGCTTTTTGATGTTCTTCGCGTACATCTTTAACAATCCAAATGATATGATTAGCATCGTAGCCAGCAGCATAAGTCAGTATCTGTCCTAAATGCCTATGATCAGTATACTCCAACTGGTTCTCAATAATAACTCTTTGCTGTGTATCTTCTTCCAAAGCCACCATATCAACATTGTATCTGCCAATAGGCTCTTCTACTCTAACATCTGTTAGTTGCATACCTACTTCTTCTCCCAATAGTCTTATATTTTCTTCTTGAGAAAGCCAATTAGTAAAATCGCGAGCTTCATGTTTCCATACTTTTCTTAGTTCTACAGATTGTAGTTTGGCGAGTTTATAAGTCATTACTTGCTGTTTGCTTATTTGTACTGATCTTTGAGTAACTAAGATTCACAAAGCGCATTAAATTTTAATAAAGCACTACATATATTCTTTTTCTCCTGCATAATAAAACCTTTGTCCATCTTTCTCCATGCTTTGG
>CAYLPW010000313.1:1397-4136 GCA_964385665.1 uncultured Saprospiraceae bacterium | reverse complement strand
GAGCGATAGAAACCTCCTTTGCCTTGCGCTGCTTCGACGATGGCGTAGATGATTTCAGGATTGGCAGGAGAGATGGCTAATCCAATTCGACCCAAATCGACGCTTGGTAAGCCATTGTTTGCTTTCTCCCAATTGTCGCCGCCATCTGTTGTTTTGTAAATGGCTGAATTGGGTCCACCACTGATGTAGGTAAACACATGACGCCGACGCTGATGCGCTGCCGCGTACAAGGTGTTCGGATCGCGTGGATCGATGATGAGGTCGCTGACGCCAGTATGCTCGTCGATTTCTAACACCAATTCCCAAGTTTCGCCGCCGTCCATGGTTTTGTAAACGCCACGTTCGCCACCTTCACTCCAAAGCGGTCCAATCGCTGCGACATAGACCACGTCCGAATTTTCAGGATGGACAATTATTTTTCCGATATGCTCGGAGTTCTTCAAACCGACATTTTTCCAGCTTGCTCCGCCATCGACGGATTTATACACGCCATCGCCATACGCCACACTGCGTTGGTTATTGTTTTCGCCTGTACCAATCCAAACCACATTCGGGTTGTTTGGATCGAGCGTGACGCAACCAATGGAATAAGAACTTTGACTGTCAAAAATAGGTTGGAAAGTCGTTCCTGCATTCCTGGTTTTCCAAACACCGCCCGAAGCCGTTGCGATATAGTATTCGTGCGGACGTTCGGGGTGCATCGCAAAGTCAGAGATACGTCCTGAAGTGATGGCGGGACCAATGGAACGGAATTTTAAACCACTTAAACCCAATTTGGATAATTCGGAAGCTTCTTCCTTTTCTTCTACTTTGGTGTCTTCCTTCTTTTTGGATTTCTTTTGCGCCCAAATATTACTTGGACTAGCCAACAATAGGCAAATGCCTATGAGCCATAGATAGCTGTTTTTCATTTGTTTTATATTTGTTTGGAGGTGAAGATAAGCAAACGGAACTTTTCTCGCTAAACTCTCTTAGAATATTGACTGTTCTTAGACTAGATTAAACCTGTTGTTATGCTGATTGTAGAAGGACATCCTATTCATTTGACCAAACATCCTGATCATTTATCGGATGAAGAGTTTTTTGATTTTTGTCAATTGAATACGGAACTAAAAATAGAGCGGGACGCTGCACAAAATATTATTATTATGACACCAGTAGCAGGTGATTCAGGATATTATGAGAAGAATTTAATTTTTGAAATAGAGTATTGGACACGCACAAAAAGTTTAGGAATTTCTTTTAGCTCCTCTACAGGTTTCAATCTTCCAAATGGTGCTACGCGTTCGCCTGATGCTTGTTGGATGAGTGATGAAAGGTGGGCAACAGTCGAGGAAGAACAAAAACGGCGATTCATTCCTGTCGTTCCCGATTTTATTGTAGAAGTCAAGTCTTCCTCCGACTCCCTCAAGCAGCTAAAAGAAAAAATGGAAGAATGGATTGAAAATGGCGCACGTTTGGCTTGGCTGATTGATACAAAGAACAAGCAAATCTACATTTATCGCGAAAATGGGTCTATTGACATTCGAGAAGGCTTTGATCAAGTAGTGAATGGAGAAGAGGTGATGCCTGGCTTTGAAGTGGATTTGCGACAGATGCGATTGCCTTAAAAAACATATCTAGGTAAAATCCTCATCAAACTTGACGGAGGCTGCTGAATCTCCTAGTTGTTGAAATCGAAATTCTCTCTTTTATGTTACAATAAAGAAAGAGCAGCTATGAAGAATATCTTTTTCCTACTTCTTTCCCTTCCGTTAGCGACTTCCTACTTATTTGGACAGCAACATCAAATGCCCGCAGGCTGCCACAACCCCACCGAAATAGAAAATAGAGGATTCGCCCAACATCTCATAAGCGAAAGCAAGCTTCGGGAAAAATTGCCAAGTCATTGGGCGAAATAGGCACAGCCTGTGTGACTATTACCACTATCTTTGTTGCATCATTCAGTAAAACGGATCAATCGTTTGTCGTTTTTTGCTCTTTTAGCTTCAAAGGAGCGACCACCGCTACATCGACTTCCACATCCTATTCAATGACTATGCAAAAGATAGCACACTTACTCCTGCTGGCAATTATTGGTAGCACTACCCTATTCTCCTGCGTTGGAGATGACTTCTTAGACGATTTCCGCGAGCCAGAAATTCGGATTACGACTCTCTTGGATACTTTAGAAATTAACACCTCTTTTCAAATGGAAGGACTCTATCTGAACAATGTGGGTGCGGAAGAAACAGTGCAACCTACTTGGCAAAGCTCTAACGAAGTCATAGCTACCATTGATGAAAACGGACTACTGACCGCGCACGAAAAAGGCGAGACGATTATTTCAGTCCATTATGAAAGTGACGATTTGATAGCGAGCGATTCGACAACTATTATTGTTGGTGGTTCGACAGCTGTTGAAGAATTAGCATCGACTTCTGGCGAAGTTCAAACGACTTCTAGCTACAAACTGCGCGGCGACTTTACGTACAGTGAAAAGGAAGATGGGAATGGCGTGATTCTTGAGCTGGCAGCAAATTACTGTACTTCTGATCGCTTACCTGGTCTCTATATCTACTTATCCAACAATAGAAACTCTGTCGCGAATGCTTTTGAGATTGGCGAAGTGGACGTGTTTGAAGGTGCACATACCTACGACATTGAAGGTGTCGCATTTACTGATTTTTCTTATATCGTCTATTTCTGTAAACCGTTCAATGTGAAAGTGGGCGATGGAGAGTTGTAAAAGAGATATGA
>CAYLPW010000313.1:0-1297 GCA_964385665.1 uncultured Saprospiraceae bacterium | reverse complement strand
ATCCACACATTCAGCCTAAATTAAACTTGAACATGAAAAATTTTAATCTATATATACTGAGAACGCTATTCGTTTTCGGACTAGTTTTGACCATCACTAGCACTGCCTTAGCTGGTGGTCCTTGGCCTCAACAAAAAGGTGCATTTTACTTGAAATTATCAGAGTGGTGGGTCGTTTTCGATGAGCATTTTACCGATACGGGTGGAACGGATCCAAATGTAACGACAGGTATCTACAATACTTTTTTATACGGCGAATATGGAGTAACAGATCGTGTAACGGCTCTTTTCAATGGCGCACTATTTAGCCGAAATGTAATGAATAATTTGCGCTCTTCGACTACGAATGAAGTTATCGCCGAAGGAGAAGGGTTGAATAGCATTGGGGACATAGATGTAGGTGTCAAGTATGGAATCACGAAACCTGGCGCAGCACTACCCGTTTCTGTGAGCTTGATATTGGGTCTTCCAACTGGAACGACCGCAGGTGGCAAATTGGGTAATCTACAGACTGGCGATGGCGAGTTCAATCAGCTAGTGCAAGTCGATGTCGGGCAGGGATTTAAACTCGGTAATTCATCTGCTTATGCAAGCGCATATACTGGTTTCAACAATCGAACCAACGGTTTTTCGGAAGAATTTCGATATGGAGCGGAAGTCGGTATTGGTTTAGTAGAGAGTAAGTTGTGGTTGAATACCAAGTTGAACGTCATTGAGTCTTTGAAGAATGGCGACACGGCAGCTACGACGAATAACACCAGCATTTTTGCCAATAATACCGAGTTTAAAAGTATCGCTTTCGAGGCGAATTATTTCCTTAATAAAAATGTTGGCTTATCGGTCAGCTATGCTACTGTCTTTTATGGAGAGATTATCGCGGCTGCGCCTTCGTATAGTGTGGGAGTATTTGTGACGATGGAGTAGCAGCAAAAGAAAAAATAGAGGATGAAAAGAGGTTCTGTCAGGATTAATTTTTTGTCCTTCCTATTCTATTTCACAACATCTATTACG
Organism: uncultured Saprospiraceae bacterium; assembly: GCA_964385665.1. Classification (GTDB taxonomy): domain Bacteria; phylum Bacteroidota; class Bacteroidia; order Chitinophagales; family Saprospiraceae; genus JAAUTG01. Next base: position 287 of record CAYLPW010000313.1, on the reverse strand, counting down.
GCGAGCATCTCACCGTTTTGACGCACCATCGCTATAGCACTTCTTGTCCCTTCTTTCTTCCTGAAATAGTTACTGTTAATGAACGAGCAAACCTGAATCTGCTTATATTCCATCAATAATAGAGCTATTCAGCAATGTATGAGAGTTGTGCCTAGATCAAAACGGACGCATCATCAAAACCATTCCCATCCAAGCCACTGGCGACGGACAAGTGACTTTGCAAGCCAATCTGTTGAGCGCAGGTACGTATAGCTATGCCTTGATTTTGAATGGGCAAGTGATGGAGA
>CAYLPW010000312.1:0-4157 GCA_964385665.1 uncultured Saprospiraceae bacterium | reverse complement strand
TAAACTAAAAAGAACGAGTTAAAAACAGGAAGTTATTGTTTGACCGTTCCTTAATAGTATATATCTTCCTGATTGCCGATCTTCATCTATAACAGTCTGTAAATAGGAAAAAAGAGTAGGAACAAGCTGTGCTTCATCGAAAATAACTCGATAGTCATACTGTTTCAGAAAACTTTTTGGGTCACTATTCGCACTAAATCGTTGATCTAAATCTTCTAACGAGACATATCTATAATCAGGAAACATCTCTTTGAGCAAGGTCGTCTTTCCTGCTTATCTAGGTCCTGTCACACTAATAATCGGGAAGTACTGACAAAGCTCCTCAATATGCCTCTTCAGTGAACGTTCAATCTTCATAAAACTTATGCAATTTTAAAGTGAGACTTTAAAATTACATAGAAATTAGCAAAAATCAACTATCCCATCGCTAATAGTCGCTTGACGCATCCAACTATAAAAACCTACCTTTGTGACTCTCAATTCCTAATCAATAAACAAATCGAATATGACGACACAAACCACGCTCAACTCACAAGAGCTGATGCAGCTAGAAGACAAATATGGTGCGCACAATTACCATCCACTTCCTGTGGTCTTGTCCAAAGGTGATGGCGTCCATGTCTGGGATGCAGAAGGCAAAAAATATTATGATTTCTTGTCCGCTTATTCTGCGGTCAATCAGGGGCATTGTCATCCACGCATTGTAGGTGCATTGAAAGAACAGGCGGAACGATTGACCTTGACCTCTCGTGCTTTTTATAACGATCAATTGGGTCGCTATGAGCAGTTCATGACCGAGTACTTCGGGTTTGAGAAAGTGCTGCCGATGAATACTGGTGCAGAAGGTGTGGAGACAGCGATTAAAATTTGTCGCAAATGGGGCTATGAAAAGAAAGGTATTCCTGCCAATCAAGCAAAAATCATCGTCTGCGGGCAAAACTTCCATGGTCGCACCACGACGATTATCTCCTTTTCTAGCGATCCAGATGCGAAAGGGCAATTTGGTCCTTACACGCCAGGCTTCACCGCTATTCCTTACAATGATCTAGAAGCATTGGAGACTATTCTAAAGGAAGAAGGCGACCATATTGCTGGCTTTTTAGTCGAACCGATCCAAGGCGAAGCAGGCGTATTTGTTCCAGATGGTGATTTTATTCCAAAAGCAGCGGAATTATGTCGCCAACACAACGTCCTTTTTATCGCCGATGAAATTCAAACTGGCATTGCGCGTACGGGAAGTTTGCTGGCAATTTGTGGCAACTGTACTTGTGAACATCAATGTGAACAACAAGCAACCTACACACGCCCCGATATTTTGATTTTAGGCAAAGCGTTGTCAGGTGGCGTCTATCCAGTATCGGCAGTCTTGGCGGACAATGATATTATGGAAGTGATTCAGCCTGGACAACATGGCAGTACGTTTGGCGGCAATCCGCTGGCGTGTGCCGTTGCATTGACAGCTTTGCAAGTGGTCTATGATGAGAAATTGATGCAAAATGCGCGGATGCTTGGTCAGTTGTTTCGAATGCGGATGCACGATTTGATGCAGAAGAGTGACTTGGTGACTTTGGTGCGAGGAAAAGGCTTGTTGAATGCAATTGTCATCAACGATTCGCCAGATAGTAAAACAGCTTGGAATCTTTGTGTTGCGATGGCAGAAAATGGTTTATTAGCGAAACCGACGCACGGCAATATCATTCGATTTGCACCGCCTTTAGTGATGACCGAAGAACAGCTGCACGAGTGTTGTGATATTATTGAGCGGACGATTAGTGCTTACGAGATGGAGCATCATGCCTAAAAGGTATTCACCCGATCCTCTATATCAGTATAAGTGATCGGGTGATCGATTCATTATAAATAACTTCTTCCTTCTTCTGCTCTTTTAGGAAACGTGGAATAATCAAATTTGCCCCAAAAAAATTCAACAAACGTTATTACAATAAGGTATCTGACCATTTTGGTGTAGCTAGAGTTACCTTTTTCGACAGACACTATCTAACTTCTCAGTTCTATTCCGTAAAGATGTATATTGAGAATTTGAGCTTGCTTGTATTTGTTACTACCCTGTGTGCTGTCAGTCGCATGATGTGCAGTGCATGGTGCAGCGTAAGAGTAAGCCAAAACAGAACTTTGCTGATTCGATCTTCAACAAGGAGCAAAGTACTTTCTCTACGCGCCCAACTCTCCCAAAGCCTTCACCAACACATCCAACTCTCGCGTCGTCGTATACACATTCGGCGTAATGCGACACCCTTGCACATTCTCTCTACTAATCGCCACTGTCCAAATACCGTATTTGTCCAGCAAGGTTTTCGCTAAATCACGTGGTTTCATACCTATCACACCTACATTCCCAATCGCACAATGCCGATGTTGATCGGCAGGTGTATGAACAACAACATTCGGTAAGTCACGGACACGACTTGTCCAATAGTGCTGCAGATAGCGTAGCCGAGCTTCTTTCTTTTCCAAACCCAAACGTTCCTGATAGCCGATGGCATCAATGATTCCCAAATCAGTAGCGACTGGATGTGTGCCAGTATGATTTAAGCGAGCAATGTCGTCTTCCGCTGCCCAACTACCTTCTGCTAAGAGTGGCTCAATGCTTGAAATGTGTTCTTTTTTGATATACAAAATTCCTGATCCCAAAGGCGCGCTTAGCCATTTGTGTAAACTTGCCCCATAGTAGTCGCAACCTAGGTCGGGTACACTAAATTTAAGTTGGCTGAAAGCATGAGCACCATCCACCATCACTTGCACGCCTTTTTCGTGTGCCATATCTACGATCTTTCGAATGGGCAAAATTTGTCCTGTAATATTGATTAAATGGCAAACCATGAGGAGTTTGGTTTTCGGCGTAATCGCATTAGCGTACAGTTCCACTAGTTCGCTATCCGATTTAGGGTGATTGGGGACGGAGACTAGTTTGTTCACGATACCATGCCGACGTTCTTGTTGTCGGAACATATCAAGCATTGCACCATAATCTTGTACTGCCATCACGGCTTCATCTCCTTTCTGCCACGGAAAACCACCGATAATCATGTCCAAGGACTCAGTGGTGTTTCGAGTGATAATTAGCTCTTCTGGCGAACATTGAGCGATAGCTGCCAGCCGTTCTTTTACTTTGCGCTTGTTCTCAAACTGAACCGTGCGCAGATAGTAAGACCCTTCATAATTGATGCGCCGAACGTGATGAATATAGTTTTCCAACACTTCTTGAGGCAGGAAACAGTAATAGCCGTTTTCTAGATTGATGTAGTCTAACTTCAAGCGATAGTCGCCTCTAATTTTTCTCCAAAAATCTTCATTTTTTGCCAGCTCTTCTGGGGAGTAATGCGCGTAGGTAGCTACTGTTTTTTCCAGTTGTGCGAAAAGAACGGGCGTGGTCAGGCTAAATAAACCTAGTTGTTTAAGGAAGTTTCGTTTGTTCATCGTTTTACCGTTGAATGATGGAACACTTTGTCACTGCTTTAACTCAATGGCAAGTTACGAACTTTCATACGTAAGCAAAATGTCACCCCGTGAATATTCGGCTTATAGTGACTAGCTATTTTCCTTAGCCTATTCTAAGTATAAAGTTCACAGGGTGACTTACAGAAAATTCAATTTCGAACCTAACAAAAAAGTCCCGACAAGAACCTTGCCGAGACCCACTTTGTGTATCATAGTGTATAAAAAAAGTTCGGATGATTTCTTATAGGAGGTTTTGGTTTCCCACCAAGACCTCCTTTTCATGAACATTAGTTCTTCACACGTCCAGATTCATCTTCCAATCCTGTTTTTCGACGACGCGATTTTACCTGATTATTTCCTAATAAATAAGAGAAGTTGACTTGCGCACGACGGCTATCCCAACCGCCTTCGATGTCCATTTCTAGATCACCAAAGACGCTCGTTCCTCGCCAGATATTCGTTCTAAAAATATCATTGACAGAAAACTTGATCGTGGCACGGTCGTCCATGATTTTCTTTGACAAGCCTGCATTTAGCGACCACATTTGTTCCATCTTGAATGCACCCTCCCAAATCGAAGGAGAGGTATACCAACCCGACACTTCGAAGTTTAAGCCTTTTGGCAAGGTGAAGTTGTGCTGCGCATAAGCGTTGAAAGTACTGATGGATAAATCAATCGTTTTGCCATCGCCAAAGTC
>CAYLPW010000311.1:0-4169 GCA_964385665.1 uncultured Saprospiraceae bacterium | reverse complement strand
CCTCCCGCTAGCGTTCATCCTGAGCCAGGATCAAACTCTCCTTAGTAATATCTTTAGTCTTATTCTAAATGAATAGAATAATAATGACTGTCGTTGTACTGTAGAAGTCTGTTCCGTTGTTCAGTCTAAAACTCTTGAAATCAACTTTTTCTTTCTTGATTCTTCTTACCTCTTCCCTGTGTCAATGAACTTGTTTTTTGTGTTTTTTGAAGGTCGTAATCCCTTTGTTAGTTAGACAACCATTGTCGCCGTTTCCGTAAGGGAGTGCAAATATACAGCGCGTTTTTGAATCCTGCAAGTCTTTGAGCAAAAAAATTACTGTTTTGCGTTAGTTTATATTGATCGGCTTTTAGCTCTGTCTGCATCTTCAATAGAAGTCGAAATTATAACTTTTTTGTTCGACTATAACTCCTATATTATTCGGCTATTCTAAATCTGTATCGAATAATATTTAGCTTTGTATTTTTTGTTAAAAAACACTTAATGATATTGTTTATAGGCGAAGGATGTTAGCAGCTACGAATTGGAATGTGTGTATTCGTGCTTCCCTATTATTGTATAGATAGTATTGCGTCATCAGTATGGATATAGTCTATTGATTATTGGCATCTGTAATTCATCTTACCAACATGTTTATTTTCCAACCGACTATGATCTATACCATATATTGTAGCTACCTTTCGTTTTGAAAACTTATTGAATACCGTACTTTGCTAGATGTCAAACTATCTATTCATACATCAATAGAAGTACCTTAGCGATACAAAAGAAGCTATGTTTACCGATCTTCCAGACATTTTCCGACAGTACGGCTTGACAGCCGATGTACGTTTACTGCTCGCTTTGCAACATGCTATGCAGAAGAACCTAGTGCGAACTTTGGGAGATTTATATATTTTTCTGAGAAGCGTAGTGACTACCCAACCAAAAGAACTAGGGCCATTTACACAAGCGTTCTATTTTTATTTTATGGGCGTAGATAAAAAGGTGAATGAAAGTTTGGAGGCTGCCGTAGCCCGTTCAGATACCTTTACGGAATGGTTTGCCAATGCTTTAAAACGAGGAGAGCTAGAAGACGCGAAATTATCTGAATTGGTGGATCAGTTCTTGAAAGAGGCGCATTTGACACAGTTAGATGTATCTACCTTATTGAATGCCACTGATGATTTTCGAAATGACAATCCAAATATGCCTGATGAGGGAGAGAATGATGATGCTGAACGACAAGCGACTGAGATTCGTGATTACCGAGACTTATCGCTGGAGGAACTACAAGAACGACTGAAAGCAATTGCTGAGCAACAACGTCGAGCGCATCAGGGAGGTAGTCACTGGATTGGGCAAAATGGTAACTCGCCTTTTGGGAATAGCGGTCATGCTAAAGGAGGAATCCGAGTGGGTGGAGAAGGTGGGCAGCGCAACGCGCGACAGATTTTGGAGAATCAAGCCTTCTACCCTGTTGATACGAAGTCCATTTTACAAGACAATAATATAGACGCTGCGCTCTCTGCGTTGAAAGGAATCGAGGAGGCATCTACAGAGTCTTACTTGGACGTGCCATTGACGATTAAAAATGGACTGAAAGAGGGAGGAATTTTCTTACCTTACGAACAGGAACGCAGCCGGCAAAAAGTACGTGTGCTATTGCTGATTGATAATGGTGGCTATTCGATGTCGCCCTACATCAAATCGGTCAAAAAGCTCTTTTCTAAAATGAAAACACGCTTCGCGCATGATCTCAAAACCTATTATTTTCACAATACTATATATGGTGGCGTTTATGCCAATTCTGCACGCACCAAATTTGTTCCATTGGATCAATTACTGAAATTAGATAGACAGTACAACTTGTTTATTATCGGTGATGCCGATATGGCACCTTATGAGTTAGATACACATAGTCTACGCGAATGGGCAAGTTTGCGAGAACGGTTTAAGGGAACAGCTTGGCTCAATCCGATGCGTGAAACTTATTGGACAAGTTCTGTTACAGTTCAATGGGTGCAGCAAGTTTTCTCCATGTTTACCTTAACACCTGATGGTATTGAAAAGGCGGTGGTACAAATGAATCGAGAGCGACGTGGGAAGCGATAAGTAACTAACCATCTGTATGTATTTGCTTTCTCTTTCCCTATCTTCACCACATGAAATTCGCGAACATTCACTTCAAAGAAGCCAATCAATACGTTCCTTGGATTGTTGCCGTTGGTCTGGCACTGGGTGTGGCTAGTTTCAGTTTGGGATTTTGGGACACACTAGGGCAAGCACTGGTGCAGCAGACGTTGATTAGTTTAGTGATTGGCTACGGTATTTTTGTAGCCCTATTTAATAGACCAAAGTACCTGTCGATCCAGCAGCAATACCTTTTTTTAGCTATCCTTTTTATTGGAATTGGGATTTTAGGAACCGAAATAGAACGACTCGCAAAAGCCTTTTTATTTCAACAAGGTGAATATCAGTTTCCTAATACTGATGCCTATTTATTCAATGGCATTTTGACTCTAGTGCTAGGCGGAGGATTCTATGCTTTTGTTCATAGCTCGGTGGAGAAAGAAGAAAAGGAAAAGGTCTCTGTTCAACTGGAGTCCAGACTTACTAACATTCCGATCCGTCAGGGAGAAAGTACTCAACTAGTTGACTTAAATCAAGTCGTCTATTTTGAAGCGTACGATAACTATTCATTTCTCTATGACCTAGAGGGTAATAAACAGTTGTGCAACTATTCACTACGCTATTTGGAAGATACACTCGGTGACAATTTCATCCGTGTGCATCGCAAGTATTTAATCAATCGAACACAGATTCACACCATCACGCCACACTTCAAGGGACGTTTTGTGATTAAATTCAAAGATCAAGCGTGTTCTACTATTACCAGTAGTTCTTCTTACACCGACTTGATTAAAGGATGGATGAAGATCTAGCAAAACGCTTCTATTTTTCACCCAATTAGCGTTCCCATTCACCAGTTTATACGCCTCTTTCGCCCGAAAAGGCTGTTTTGCGTGCCTGAACGCCCCTACTTTCGACCTCGAACAAACAAAACCATCATGTTACACCACATCAATATTATTATCCACGTCGCGGCGGCTATCGCGGCTATCGGTATTGGAATTTTAGCTTATGTTACGCGAAAAGGCAGTAACGCCCATGTTCGTGTGGGCCGTATTTTTCTATTCTTTATGAGCATCGTTATCATTACCGCTTTGAACGGTGTATTCTTTTTCATCGACCGTCCTTTTCTGACAGTCGTCACTTTTCAAAGCTTCTATTTGTCGTTTTCTGGCTATCGTGTACTGAAGGTACGACATACTGGTTTGCGCTGGTATGATCTAGCAGTGATGTTATTGGTATTAAGTGTGGCGGCAGGCTTTATACTGAATACGTATACTGCGAATGTTGTCTGGAATAAAGCTGTTGTGTACTACCTATTGAGCTATCTACTTCTAATTGTTCTTTTTGATCTGCTACGTTATTTTTTACCTCAACTCATCACTCATCAGAAATTTTGGTTGTACGAACACATCTTTAAAATGACTGGTGCTTTTGTCGCGCTCGCTTCTGCCGGGATGGGTACGGTGATGGTCAGCTGGGAGCCGTATAATCAGATTGTTCCTTCCATATTGGGGAGTCTTTGGCTGGTGTTTTGTTTGATCTATTTTCCTCGAGTGATTGGGAAGTGATAGATGTAGCTTATCGGTATTCTCTAATCACTCATCGAAATAAGTGGCTAAAACGATCAAAACATAGCTATTTGATTGGACAAACTATTGAATAACAAATGCTATCAACATGAGAATCTTACTGGTTAATATCGGCGATACCACCATTGAATTTGATAACAATATGTGGACAGGACACGAAAATATCTACGTCAATGGAGAATTGGTATCTAGAAAGTTTTCTGTCTTTGGCACTAAACATGTTTTCGACGTACGAGAAGACGGAGAATGGACAGAATATATACTGACGACTGGTTTTGGGTGGCAAGGTATCGAAGCAAGCATTTGGCGGAATGGTGTACCGATTGTGCAATCAGGACGTTGTGGGTTGCAGGTAAATATCCCTCGCAATGGGTATCGGGTAGAGGATTTGGTGTAGTGCTTGTATGGTGTATTTGTTGCTTGAATCCCAGATGTTAAAATGAACTAAATAATTGATACACCCAT
>CAYLPW010000310.1:0-4217 GCA_964385665.1 uncultured Saprospiraceae bacterium | reverse complement strand
TACAAACAAAAAATCCTCCTTCCCTACAAAAGAGGAAAGGAGGATTCAGGAAGAAAAAAAGTGATGAATTGAAAAACTGCTGAACCGACAATTCAACAGTTCAACAGTTCATCAATTTTTCCAAAAAAGTGGAGACGGCGAGAGTCGAACTCGCGTCCAGAGAAAGCACCACATAGCCTTCTACATGCTTAGCTTACTGTTGAGATTTTCGAGTGATGGGAAGGTCTATAAACTCACCTATGGCATCACCTTATCTTCTGAATTTCACCGCTGCGTCGAAGCATCCGCGTTGGCTAACCTGAAAGGTGGTTGATATGCGGCACGCTGTGTATCAGGTATCAAGCGTACGGCACAAAGGCATTGTAAGATCTAATCTTACGCTGCCATGGCGAACTGTCTGTTGCCATGTAAAAGTGTTGAGTGTCATTTGTTGACGGAGTGAACAAACTTGCTCCGACATGCTTACTATGCAATTGACATTCCTGTCGATTCCATTACGTCCCCAATTGTCAAAATATCAAGTACACTTTTTGTACTCGTTTTTATAGAACAGCACAATAGTTCGGAAAGTTCCTTCATGCTGTGTTAACTTTTTAATCATTCCATAGCTGACATCTTCTACTACTAATATTACTTCTCCCGGTCATTTCGACCCCACAATTATCCGTCCATAATCTGTCGATTCTTAGAATCATGAAAGATGAATGCCTCAAAACGTTTTGGTGGATGACTGCTTGCAATAGATTTACTCTTCAAATACGTCTTTCAACACAAAAGAAAACCCTTTCAATACACGTGACTGCACTTCTTCGTCGGCTTGATAGATGCGTTCTAACTTTAAGACGCGCTCTTTATTCAGGTAAAGACTCAGCGTCTCTTCTTCCTAGTCAATTGCCCAATATTCCAAAACATTATACTTCCCATATACCTCTTTCTTCTCACCTAAATCGTGACTTCTGTTGGAGGAAAGTATTTCCCCAATTAAGTCAGGCGCACCCTGAATGAATCGTTGTATGATCTCTTTGCGCTCGTTGGAAATGAATAACAAATCTGGCTGAAATATATTTTTCTTATCGAAATGGACATCCAATGGAGCAAATCGAATCTTACCTGCCTTGCTTTTCTTTATAGATAAAGATAACAACCCATGCAAGTTGCCTTGAGCACATACTTTTTTCCATTCAGCAGACGACCGAACACTTCCTGATCAACAGCCACATCTCCATCAACAGTCTTTACTGGCACAATACTGGCATCCAATGACTGAGCAGTCGTGGTCATAGTGATTGATTTTTGAATGGAAAGTCAATGTGGCTAAAGCGATATCGGAACAGACAGTAGTACAAGCAGGTACGGTAAGGCTGCTTTTCAAAAGTATAGACATCTGCTCATCATTGAAATAGATGAACATAGCTAGTCATTTTGTGCCTGAATACTGTATTTTTGCAGGAGGCTACTTCTTTCAAATTCAGAAATTCGCTGCTTTTAATAGATGCAACAAAATGACTAACATAAACAATTACATACTACTTTCTAAAACACTTCTCACCCAATCTATCACTCCCGAAAATATAGAAATCTTACGCGATGTATTACGTTTTCACGAGCATCGGTACTACGTCCTAAATGATCCACTGATTACTGACTTCGAATACGATCAATTGTATAAAAAACTCGAAGCATTAGAACAAAATCAGCCCGAACTCGTCACTCCTGATTCGCCAACGCAGCGAGTGGGCAATGATATTGTCTCAGACTTGAAAGTAGTCGAACATTGGTCGCCGATGCTGTCTTTAGACAACTCTTACAATGCAGAAGACTTGAACGAATGGGATAAACAGGTCAAAAAACTAGCGAATCTAGCAGAAGAAGTAGCTATTGAGTACACTGTAGAGCCTAAATTCGATGGCGGAACGATTACCCTAGTCTATGAAAATGATTTTTTAGTGCGTGCCGCTACCCGTGGGAATGGTCAAGCAGGCGAAGAAATGACGACCAATGCTAGAGCCATGCCTTCCATTCCTTTGAAAACTGCCTTCTCAAAAAAAGACTTATACCGTGTTGAGTTACGTGGAGAAACGTTAATTCGTAAAGATATTTTCGAGCAAGTCAATGTCGAACGAGAAGCTGCTGGACTATCGCTATTCGCCAATCCACGTAATGCTGCTACTGGTGGACTACGCATGAAAGACCCACGCGAAAGTGCCAAACGACAAATGGAGACTTTTGTCTATCAAATTGGTTATGCGACAGATGAATCTGGTAGCGATCGACTTTCTCAATTTCAAACGCATAGCGAAACCATCGAATTGTTGCATGAATTGGGATTCAAAGTGCCACAAGAAAGCGACGAACGCTGTGTGTGTAAAGATATTGACGCAGTAGTGCAGTTTTGTAAAGAATGGGAAGCACGGCGCGAAGACTACGCCTACGAAGTAGATGGCTTGGTAGTCAAAGTCAATAGTTTAGCGATTCAACAAGAGATTGGCTACACTAGTCATCATCCTCGCTGGGCGATAGCGTATAAATTTAAAGCGAAACAAGCGACTAGCAAACTACTTAATGTGGAGTATCAAGTCGGTAAAATTGGATCGATCACCCCGGTAGCGAAGATTGAGCCTGTTGCGTTGGCTGGCGTCACGATCTCTTCTATTTCTTTACACAACGAAGACTTCATTCGTAGTAAAGATTTGCGGTTGGGCGATACGGTTTTGGTGGAACGCGCTGGTGATGTGATTCCTTATATTGTTAAAGCATTTAAAGAGACACGGGATGGTTCAGAGCAGATTATCGAATTTCCAACAGCCTGTCCAGTTTGCGAAACGACTTTGGTTAAAGAAGCGAGTGAAGCGGCTTGGCGATGCGTCAATTACAACTGCGAAGCCCAATTCAAACAACGTCTCATCCACTACGTCGGCAAACACGCTATGGATATCGATGGCTTTGGTCCTTCTTACATCGACCGTTTTTATCAGTTGGGTTGGTTACGACATCTCCCAGATATTTATCGACTAACTGCTACTCAAATTGCTGACTTAGAAGGATTTAAAGAAAAATCGGCACAGAAACTAATCGCTGCAATTGATGACTCCAAATCTCGACCAATTCATCGGCTGTTGCATGGATTAAGTATTCATCATTTAGGTAAGAAAGCCTCTAAACTGGTGGCAGCAGAAATTGAGCATGTGTTGGATTTGCAGAAGTGGTCAACGGAAGATTTTCTCCACATTAAGGATATTGGTCCCGTTGTCGCCGAAAATGTACAAGCTTTCTTTCAGATTCCTGAAAATATCGAACTGTTGCGAACGATGGAGCAGTTGGGGGTCAATTTGCAACAAACAGAAGAAGATCGACCTCGCGCCGTACGTGCTGATGCTCCGCTTTCTGGCAAAACCATTCTCTTTACTGGCAAGCTTCAGCTGATGAGTCGCAAGGCTGCACAAGAACGCGCTGAAGCTGCTGGCGCGCGCAATGTGAGTAGTATTAGTAGCAAGTTGGATATTCTAGTGGTCGGTGAAAAACCAGGGTCTAAGTTGAAGAAAGCGCAGGCATTGGGGACGGTAGAGATTCTGACGGAGGAAGCGTTTGCTAGACTCGTATGAGTTAAGTCATACATTGCTATTGTCTGTCAGGGGGCGTTGGCTCAGTCTTAAAAACTATGCTTGTTACAGCCATGTATTCACGATCCGTATAGCTCTCTCAAAGCTCATCCATGAGAAAAAGACTTTGACTACAACTGCACTTGGGAACGATGAAATAGGAAGTTCTCAATTTAAAGCGAAGTTGATTTTGACTTAGCCCCACTTCTGAGAGGGATAAAGAGGTTCAAGGTCGTATAAGCCGAAAACAACGAGTCATAAACAGGAAGTTATCGTTTTGCTGTTCCTCATTAGTCCATTCTACGAATTTCATCATACGTTTGTTCATAGACAAAAAAAAGCCCTCTTCCAAAAAAAAACAATGAAGAGGGCCACCCCAAAAACCGATTTAAGTATACTCTTTAGGTCTGGATCATACTGTCAATACATATAAGCTAATCGACTCATATCTATACGCGTATCGAAAAAATAAAGTTACTTTTTCCAGTCACTAATTTGAAAACAGTCTACAGAAGATAGCCATGAAAACAAGATGTACTGTTTCATGCGCGTCTCAGAAATGAAACACGGAAAAGATAAGCGATTGCTGCGTTTTTTAGCACAGCGGTTTTAATTTCA
>CAYLPW010000309.1:0-4231 GCA_964385665.1 uncultured Saprospiraceae bacterium | reverse complement strand
ATTCAATATTTCTTGTTCAACATTCGATATTCCTTGTTCGATATTCGATATTCCTTGTTCAACATTCAATATTCCTTGTTCCAACTACCCCTTCCGTCGACTCTCCTTCTGAATTCGCCCTTGATCCTCCAACTTTTTCATTAGTCGATCCAAAATACCATTAATGAAATCCTTACTCTTTTCTGTACTATAAATTTTAGAAATATCGACGAATTCATTGAGCGTCACTGTGGTCGGAATAGTCGGAAAGTAGAGAAATTCAGCTAGTCCCATTTGCAATAGCAACGTATCAATCGTCGCCAACCGATCCGCATCCCAGTTATTGAGTTGCGGCTCAATGAGTGCCATCAAGTCATCGCTTTCGTAATAAGTTTGACGAAGGAGTTCTTCTCCAAATTGGCTGGTCTCGGCAGCAGGTAAAAAGGTATCCAAAAAGCGATCCGTAGCAGGCAAGGCACGAATGGTTTTTTTGACAGTACCGACAACTAACGATTTATCATCCGACCAATAGGGCGAAAAATCTTCCATCACATCATTGTACGATTCATTGCCCGCACAAAATTTATAGAGCGCTAAAAGTATTTGCCGATGGTCGTCTATGGTAGACGTTTCTTGTTGAAGATAGTCTCTGTAAGTATCTAGCTGCGCAAACTCTTGATATAAGCGGCGTGTGGTGTCGCCATCTAGTCGCGCACCTAACTTTCTGCGTTCTATTTTTTGAATAAAATCTTCGTTGTTGAAGAGTGAGACAAGAAGTTCATTAGTCGCTAATTTGTCAGTGAAGTGGCGGTCTTCTTCGGAAAGAATATGTTTTCGCTTTCGAGTATCCGCATCCCGTTTCGCATATCTGGCTATTTTTACAAACTGCAACAGACTCAGTAAATATAGATCATACCCCTTATCGACATTAGTTCGATAGGTTCGCAGCAATTTGTCAAAACTCATCGCTGAATTTCGATTCCCCATATATAGCAATTGCATCACTTTGATGCGAACACTTCTTCTACTTAACACAGTAACTACTTACTTTTTGGTATATGCTGCAAATAACAACGTTTTCTACCAAAATGTAGTGGCTTTGTATAGTTTATTTCGCTTTTGCGTGTAAGTAAGTCGAGAACACTACCTGTTCTATTTGAATAAAAAGTCGATCGACGCTCCTTAGTTTATTTTTGAATCAGCGAAAGTGCGTAGAATACTTCTCTACCTATTCGCTCAATAGTAGCCAAGTAAGCGTTCTGTTCTTGAGGCGTATCATCGAACATTTTTGGATCGTCGAATGGTAAGGAAAGTCGAAATTCACTACCGAACACAACAGGACAGTCTGCGTCCGCTTCTGAACAAACCATGATCGCAGCGAAATTTTGAGTGGGATTAGGAGATTCATCATATCGTTTGGAGAAGGCAACGTAAGGCGATTGATCTGTTTTCCAACGAATGTGATATGTTGGATTACTAGCGGTACGATCTGTTGTTTGGATTTGAAAACCCAAAGATTGTAAAGCGCGAACTGCTCTTGGATTGAAAGCGGTGCCTTCTGTGCCACCTGAAAAGGTTTCGACATTCGATAGTCCGTAGTAATCGGCTGCGGTTGCCAAACAAAGTTGTCCAATATGACTACGGCGGGAGTTGTGGGTACAAATGACAATCAATCTTGCAACGTCACCTCGCTTCACTTTGGATTGAACAAAGTCAGCAAGTTGGTGTAGTCGTTCTTTTCGTTCACTGTCAATTTGGTCAAATTGTTGTGTGATGGCGTTGCAGAAATTTAGAACTTCAGGTAGAAGAGCTAAGGTAGTCATGGTACAAGGTGTATGAAGATGAACTATTAATGAGAATACGACAATATGGAAGCTTAAAAGTACAAAAAGCCAATACATAGAAGTGTTAAAAATATTAAAAGGTCGAGGGCTACGTTGAAACGCACGAATTGCCGCCTTATCTTGTTATCCACTCAAATGAATAGTTTATTGAAACACCTCACGTTGCTTATCTTACTCGCTGCTCTTTGGGCGTGCGATACTACTCCAGCTACTCCACCCATGACGGAGTCGGACTATGTGCCGCTGTCAAAAGATAGCTTACCGTCTGTCCCTTCGTTCAGTAAAAAAGGAAAGCTGCCTACTGCTCCTCGACTGTCTGAAGTATATACACCTACACCATTGGATACGTTTCAATTACCTATGGTTGATGGACAAGTGTTGACTGCTTTGCAACGACAAAGACGATTGTTGCATAAGAAGCGGCAACGGTTTAATCGGCGCATTGGTGATCTGCGTGTTGATTTGGACGATTTAAACGAAACAGTAGATATTCTGGAAAGCTGGCAACATTTAATCCCTGTAGGGATGGCTAAGGAAATAACAGCCCATCAGATTTGGGGAAAAGATCATCGTGGGAATGTGAAGTTTACGGCGTATTTCGCACCAGTCATTTCTGTGCGAAGAAAACCAACGATCGTCTATAAATATCCCATCCGTGCCACCCCGAAAGGATTGCGTGGGCGTCTACCAGATCGGCAGGCCATAGAATCTGGTGCGATAGATAGTGTCACACAACACTTAGCGTACGCGCGCAGCAAAGCGGACATTTATTATATGCAATTGCAAGGTTCAGGCTATGTGGAATATGCGGATGGTAGTCGAGAGTTGTTTGCGTACGCTGGCGAAAATCGACATCCGTATCGAAGTATTGAAAGTTATTTAGCGACGAATAGCCGAAAATTAGGCATCCGAGATGTGTCGATGCGTGGTGTCAAGCGGTTTTTAGAAAAGAATCCGAACCTGGTCGATGAGGTTTTAAATATCAATCCTTCTTATACGTTCTTTCGCCGCCGACAAGCTCCACCTACTGGAGCGGGAGGTGTACCCTTGACAGATGGTATTTCTATTGCTGTGGACAAACGGTATATTCCACTGGGGAGTTGTTTGTTAGCAGCTGTACCTATTTTTGATGAAGAAACGAATAGCGTACTCGGTCATGAAATGAAATACTTGTTTGCTCAAGATGTAGGCGGAGCGATCAAAGGAGCTGGACATGTTGATGTTTACTTTGGAGCAGGTGATGAAGCCGAACGACAAGCGAACAACTTCAATGCGTACGGTCAAATGTGGCTACTACTACCGAAGCAACAACCCATGCCAATGATTTTAGCGAGCAACTAGGTTGAATTACGAACCTGTCTGACTTACGTTTGCGCCAAGCAGGTTACGCGCTGTTCTGCGAGTTGTATAGCTGCTAAGCGTTAGTTTGAAAACAAATAGATACCCTTATTCAGCACCTTAATGAATTATGAATTACGGGTTCAAAACACTGAATTATAGATACTGCGCTGAAGCCGTAACCTGCCTGGCGCAAGTGCAAGTTAGACAGGTAGACAGGTTCGTAATTTATCACAGCGCAAAACTCAAGTAGTCCACAGAAACAATACAAAAACTTCACACCCAAGGCTTCCACTGAACAGTCCGTAATTGGTAATTCACTCCAAATGTACCGCAAACTCTTCCGCTTCCGAAATACGCACATCAATATGGTTGCCCAGTGTAGTGGCAAGCGATAGACCCACATAATCTGGCTTCACTGGAAACGTTTTATGCTTTCGATCTACCAAAACTGCAACTTCTACTTTTTTAGGCAACACACTCATGATCGGTCGCATGGCATAAAAAGCGGTACGTCCTGTATTCGCTACATCATCAACAATAATAATTACCTGATCTGTCAACTTTTCTAATGGCATTTCCAAATGAATCTCTTCCGCTAGTGGGTTAGGAGGATGCACACGTAGACGCGTAATAGCGATTGGGATATCCGTAATAGTAAGGAGTTCTTGCAAAAGTAAGCTGGCGAAACGCATGCCTCGAAAGTTGATGCCAGCTAGAATGAGGCTGTCCTCTTGGAAGTTGCGTTCTAATATTTGGTAAGCGATGCGTTTAACTTTGCGCTGAATCTGAACGTGAGTGAGTAACTGCATACGGTAAATAAGTAAGAAGGGTGAAGCGTTTTTAAACGTGAATGGATTACAAAAGTACAGTCAATTTTGATAAACTTCAATTACGAAACAGCATTCTATAGCTAATCGACTTTTTCCTAGGCTTTATCTAGAAAAGTAGTCATTCCACTATAATTAGTTGCATATTGGACATTCGAGTCTGAGTTCAATAATAAACCCGCCTACCTATACAGTTAGGTAAATCTAACCGTTGGGCAGGTTTACATTTTTGAGTGTTCG
>CAYLPW010000308.1:0-4261 GCA_964385665.1 uncultured Saprospiraceae bacterium | reverse complement strand
GTGGCATCACTGATGGGAAAGACTTCTACGAGCAACGAGTGCGCTACTACACGACCTTAGATATGACACCAGAGGAAGTATTCGAGACTGGACAGCGAGAAGTAAAGCGCATTCGGGCGGAAATGGACGCGATCATCGAAGAAGTTGGTTTTGAAGGTAGCTTTGCGGAATTTATTGAGTTTCTACGCACCGATGAGCAATTCTATGTGGAAACTGGAGAAGAATTGCTGAAAGAAGCCGCTTGGATCACCAAACGCATGGAAGGCGAACTCCCTAAATACTTCGGTAAATTTCCACGTATGCCATTGACCGTCAAACCTGTTCCTGCCAGTATCGAAGCGAACTACACCGCTGGTCGCTATTCTAGTGGTTCGTACGCACAGCACAAAGCTGGACAATATTGGGTGAATACCTGCAAATTGGAAAGTCGTCCGCTCTATGCGTTGCCAGCCCTTTCGCTGCACGAAGGTGTTCCCGGGCATCACACACAGATTATGTTGGCTGCTGAAATGGAGAACTTACCCGATTTTCGGCGCAACACGTACTTTTCGGCATTCGGAGAAGGGTGGGCATTGTACACCGAATATTTGGGAAAAGAAGTAGGTATTTATGAAACGCCTTATCAGGATTTTGGTCGTTTGGTGTATGAAATGTGGCGCGCGTGTCGATTGGTTGTCGATCCAGGAATGCACTACTTCGACTGGACACGGCAGGAAGCCTTTGATTTTATGGCGGAAAATACGGCGCTCTCCTTACACGAAGTCAATACGGAAATTGATCGCTACATTGGTTGGCCAGGACAGGCGGTGTCTTATAAGATTGGAGAGTTGAAAATGAAGGAATTGCGTCGTCGAGCGGAAGAAAAACTAGGAACTGACTTTGATATTCGGGCATTTCACGATTTCGTATTGTCGCATGGTGCAGTGCCGTTGCGGACGTTGGAGCGATTGTTCGAGGCGTGGTTGGATGGAGAGAAGAATAAGCCAGAAATAGCTACTCCATAGTCTGATTCACACTATCAATTTAAAAGTCTGTCTTCAAAAATGAATGTACGAGCGTTATATCTACTTTCAATATTATGCATATTGAGTTGCCGATCTAATATATTGTCTTCAGACGATTTTCTCTATCAGTCAGAGACGCTAGAAATTAAACAGTTAACCAAAAAAACCTATCAGCATACCTCCTACATCGGCATTCCAGGCTATGGCAAATTCCCATGTAATGGACTGCTATTAATAGATAATGGAGAAGCGATAGTTTTCGATACGCCCATCACCGACTCTGTCTCTGTCGAACTGATCCAATGGATTGAAAAGCAACAAAATGCGAAGATAAAAGGAGTTGTAATTAATCATTTTCACAATGATTGTTTAGGCGGATTAGCTGCTTTCCATGAACGCAATATTCCCTCTTATGCCAGCGATCTGACGATTGAATTGGCTGGGAAAAATGGAGAAACACTACCTCAAAATGGTTTTCAGGGCGTATTGACCTTAGCTGCAAATGGTACAGTTTCCATCACCCAATACCACGGTGCTGGACACACTCTGGATAATGTCGTCAGTTACGTTCCAAGCGAACAGGTTTTATTTGGTGGCTGTCTCATTAAATCCTTGAATGCTCGAAAAGGTAACTTAGCAGACGCGGATACCTTAGCTTGGTCGGCTACTGTCCAGAGTGTGAAAGCAGCTTATCCAGAAACAAAAGTCGTCGTGCCAGGGCATGGAGCGTCTGGCACGACGGCTTTGTTGGATTATACAATCAATTTATTTAGACAAGAAGACTAGTCGCTACTCATTCGCCGCTACCACCACTACTGATCGCGCCGCTACTCGATATTTTTTCGCTCGCAATAGTGGTCCTTTCTTATCCACATAAATATCACGTGGAGACGGGTTTTTTGTATTGATAACCAATCGCCATCTATTATTGCTATTCGTCAATTCTGGCAATTCAAACGCTAAGGTCTTCCAATAGGCATTTATCATGACATGTAGTGCTTTTTTGTATTGAGGGTTATAAAGCGTGTAGGATAAGGAGTGTGAATCTTTGTTCCAGCTCACGTCATTCAGGATGGTGCCATGCAACTGAAAAGAGGTTGGTACATCATCACCTGGCGCATTCCAGAAGGATTCTTCCTGAAAAAATTCAGTTTGCAGGTTGAATTTATTGAGCAATTGGACGAATCGAAGAACGCCCTTGTGCTGCTCCACTAAATCCCAATCCATCCAACTGATCTCGTTGTCTTGACAGTAAGCGTTGTTATTCCCCAACTGCGTCCGTCGCACTTCATCGCCCATATTAATCATCGGTGTGCCTTGCGAGAGCATCATCACACAGAAGAAGTTCTTAATTTGCCGTTCGCGTAAGGTATTAATGGCAGTATCTTCGGTTGGACCTTCTTCGCCATGATTCCAACTGATGTTGTGGTTGTGTCCGTCGCGGTTGTCTTCGCCGTTCGCCCAATTGTGTTTTTCGTTGTAGGAAACGAGATCGTTGAGCGTAAATCCATCGTGGCAAGTGACAAAATTGATACTTCGATTAGGATCGCGTGTATTGTCTCGAAATAAGTCAGAACTACCCGTGACGCGCTGCACAAAAGCATTCATCATGTCTTCATGACCAATCATAAAACCACGCACATCATCTCTAAACTTCCCGTTCCATTCCGCCCATCGGTCACCTATAAACTGCCCCAATTGGTACTGCTCCAAATCCCAAGCCTCTGCGATAATCTTCACTTTGGATAGAACTGGGTCGGATTCTATTTCCCATAAAATAGGCGCATTCTTCATGGGCGTTCCGTCTTCTGCACGTGCCAAAATAGCCGCTAAATCAAATCGAAACCCATCGACGTGCATCTCTTCCACCCAAAACCGTAGACTATCCAAAATCATGCGTCGGACGACAGAGTGGTTCGCTTTTATCGTATTGCCAGTCCCACTGTAATTTTTATAATAACGTTTATCGCCGTCCAATATATAGTACACCTTATTATCTAATCCTCGATACGAGAGCGTCGGTCCTTCGTGATTTCCTTCTGCTGTATGGTTGTAGACGACATCCAATATGACCTCAATATCTGCCTTGTGCAAGGCTTTGACCATATCTTTGAACTCCCGCATCGTCTGTGCTGGATCGTCAGTCGTTCCATACGCACCATGAGGCGCAAAGAACCCAATGGTACTATACCCCCAATAGTTAACTAAGTTTTGGTCGGGAACATCTCGCTCGTCAAACTGATGAATGGGCAGTAACTCTACGGCTGTAATATTTAAAGCTTTGAGGTAAGGAATCTTTTCAATAACTCCTAAGTACGTTCCTCTCAAGCGTTCTGGCAAGCCCGAATTGGGGTGGTTCGTAAAGCCACCTACATGCATTTCGTAAATGATCGAGTTGGCTAATGGAACATTTAATAGTTGGTCGCCCTCCCAGTCATAATCGCTTCCGTTCAGTGCCACGCTCTTCATCGCACTACCAATATTATCACCAGGTCGTGCTGCTTGTGCGCGGTCATAACCTTTCGTCACGATTCCTCTAGCATAAGGATCAACTAATAATTTGGCGGCGTCAAAGCGGTTACCATCTCTTGGATGATACGGTCCAAATACGCGGTAGCCATACACCTGCCCCTCCTTGAGTCCTGGCACAAAAATAAACCAATAGTAGGACGTATGATTTTGTTCTGCATCTAATGGAATGACTGCACTTGGCACTCGGTCTCCTGCTTTGTTAAACAAAAGTAGTTCTACGCCCGTGGCGTTTTTAGAGTACAAACAGAAATTGATGCCTTCGGGGTAGACCGTGGCTCCGATGGGAAAACTCTGTCCTGTATTCGTCTCAAATTCTGTGGTGTAGAGTCGCTTAAAAAGATTCTTAATCATAGATGATTCTAGGTAGTTGCTGTTTATGGGGAAGGAACAACGGGTCGTTAGAAAAGATCGAAGAAGAGAGCATTAATTCTTCTACGCCCCTACTCTAGCTTGCAGTTTCTGACTCTGATGTTTTTTTTCGCTGTCGATACAATTGACCGATATAGTACAAGCCAATAAATATCCAGATCGCGTTGACGGTCGCAGAAGGTAATGCGCCGTAGTAGATAGTATTGACCGTCAAAAAGAGACTAGCAACGATGTTTAATCCATGATAAATAGTCGATTTGGGATCAATACGTCCTCTACTCACCATCCAATAGGCAGCAATAAGAAGTATGGAACCGATCCAACCCAAAATATCAATTGTCAATTCCATTGGTTAA
>CAYLPW010000307.1:0-4272 GCA_964385665.1 uncultured Saprospiraceae bacterium | reverse complement strand
AAGCCAATTCGCTCCGCAGCAGATACAAACCAATCTGACGCCTTTAACAGGACAGCTAGACTGACAATCAGAATTCCAACGTAAGCAATGACGGGCATGAAATGAATTTAGGTGTAAGAATAAGGCTATTGTTGTGGAGGCTAATAAAGCGACGAAATTAAGCTTTTTTGCATAGAAAGCGATTCCTTTCCGACCAAGCCTTATTTTTGTTCGCTGAATGACAAACAACAGAACTGCCGAAATGTGTTGTCAGTTGTCCTATTTTAAACAAATAGAGTGGATACTTGTAAAGGATTGACCTCAAACTCAACTCTTTACTTCCAACGACTCATCGCCTACAAAAACACTTATTAAACTCAAACTAAGACTAACATGAAGTACTTGTTTTCTACGCTGCTATTTTGTTTTGCCTCTTCTATATTAACTGCACAAACGATACATCCACCACAAACCGACGCTCGTCTCTACGAAATCGCCGAAGCTCCACAGCCTGACCGACTAGAGAAAGACATTCAGACACTCGTCAACTTTGGTACACGACATACCTTGTCCGACACCCTTTCTAAAACAAGAGGAATCGGGGCTGCCCGTCGCTGGATTAAGTCCGAGTTTGAGCAAATTTCAGCAGACTGCGGAGCCTGTCTGGAAGTGAGCTATCAGCGCAATCTCGTGCCAGCAGAAGGCAATCGACGCATTCCCGAAGATACTTGGGTGGTCAATGTCATGGCGATCCAACGCGGTACGACTCACCCCAATCGCTACATCATTATGTCAGGTGATATTGATAGTCGCGTTTCCGATCCACTAAACGGTACATCTGACTCACCTGGCGCAAATGACAATGCAACAGGTATGGCTGGCACGATAGAAGCAGCACGCATATTGTCCCAATATAAGTTCCCAACTAGTATTATTTATGTTGGTTTGTCTGGCGAAGAGCAAGGTCTATTCGGTGGACAAGGCATGGCGAAAATGGCGAAAGAAGCAGGTTGGGACATTGTTGGTATCTTGAATAATGATATGATCGGCAATATTGAAGGCATAGATGGCGTGATCGACAATACAACGTTCCGCGTTTTCTCCGAACCCACACCCGTCAATGCCAACGAGCGCGACCGCATTTGGAATCGTTTTTATGGGGGCGAAGTGGATGGGCCTTCCAGGCAACTAGCACGCTACGTCGACCGATTGACCGATCAATACTGTACCAATTTGGACGCGATCATGATTTATCGTTTGGACCGCTTTGGTCGCGGCGGTCATCATCGTCCATTCAATGATGAAGGCTTTGCAGGCGTTCGCATCATGGAGACGCACGAAAACTACAACCGACAGCATCAAGACCTCCGCACCGAAGATGGTATTCAATACGGCGATGTGATCGAAAAAGTCAACTTTGAGTATTGCGCCAAACTAACAGGTGTGAATGCGATTACGTTGGCTTCTTTGGCTTGGGCACCGCCTGTACCTACCCAAGTCATGATTGGTGGTGCGGTGCAGCCTTCGACGCGCTTAAAGTGGGAAGCAGTGGACGATGAGAACTTGATGGGTTATAAAATCTATTGGCGCGACACTACGTCTCCGCAGTGGCAGTATTCGCGTTTTGTGGATAAATCGGTGACGGATTACACCTTGAAAAATATTGTGGTTGATAATTTTTTGTTTGGCGTGGCTGCTGTTGGAAAAGATGGGAACGAAAGTCCTGTCGTGTATCCGAGAACGTTGATTCCTAGAGGATTGCGGTAGGAATATTTTTAGATGAACAAGTATAAAAAGTAAATACTATGAAACGTCCATGATTAAAATAATCTTTAAACCTGTCTGCTAAAGCGATAGCTAGGCAGGCACACAAGGAAACGATTATTTTAATTTTGGTAAGCCTGCTTGGCGGCAGACAGATTCCATATGACCGTCACGGAAAAATTAAAATAGACATATGAATCCACAAAGCACTTATCAATCTTTAATCCACCAAATCGCTTCGGCAGTCGATGACGGTCGTGTAACAGCTATTAAAAAAGTACGCCGACAGCTTGTACTGACGTATTGGTCGGTCGGTAAACACATCGTAGAATAGGAGCAAAATGGACAAGAGAAAGCGACCTATGGGACGTACTTATTGAAACGCTTGGCTAAGGATTTGTCTGACCAATTAGGGAGAGGATTTAGTCGTACTAACTTGATTTTCATTCGTTTATGCTATCTAAAATATTCTAATATAAATGATTTGTCGCACCAATTGACTTGGGAACACTTGAAAGAGTTATTAAAAATAGATCATGATTTAGAGCGTCAATTTTACGAAAAGCAAGCTATTGTAGAGCGGTGGACGGTTCGTGACTTGAAACGGCAGAAAAGTACGGCACTATTTTTACGGATCGCCGATTTAGGACTTGAATTTTCGACTTCCGACGCCCCGAATCTTCCCAATCCGCCACCTCAGTTTTTTCTGAATTCGCAGTTGAGGGTGTATGTGGGGTTATCGGTTTGGGAGGGAGGGAAAGTCTGAACAATAAAAGAAATTAGTCTTTTATTTCGACCATTTTTTGGGTCTATAGTGAAATATGGGAATGGAGAAGCGAGTCGTAAACTGATGCCGTTGCACATCAATATTATCTGAATCTTGAAAGGGAAAAGAATAAGCGTACATGAAATTCAAAATACCTATTGACAAACCAAGGCTAGGTGAGAAATGCCATTCTGAATTACTTTTTAGGTCAGTATAGCGTATCATGTCTGCTCTAGCTCCCAATCCTAAGGGAAGGATGCTTATGAAACCTTCTACACCCAATCGAGTTCCCCAGATTCTATTTTCAGTAGTAGGAATAAGGATATCTGCTACAATACCATGTCCCCAAATAAGATGATAATAGCCTTCTGCATATCCATAAGCCAATCCTAGATTTACAGATGGAATATTGTTGTGCGTATACCCAGCTGTAGCCGCTACTAGCATAGAGCCATCTTGTGCTTTTGAAGTATATGCTAGGGTACAGAAGATGAAAATAATTATTGCGCGCATCATGGAAATTTAGAAAAGTTAGAGAGATAAATGCTTTTTCATTTACCAAATGAAAATAAACAAGCGTAGAATTAGGACAATGCCAAGCAGATTGTATAAAATATAGATGACAGCTATCGTGATAAAAATCGTTTTCCATACCTTGGATAGTTCTTTACTTCGTTGCAGTTCTTTATGTCGCTGCCGTCTTTCCAATATCCGCTGCCTGCGAATTTGACGACGCTGTTCGCGCTGTTCTTACTTTTTGAGTGTGACTTCCGTTTTGGTGGTATCTACAATGGTAGAAACAGACAATGGGGCGGTCAAAGCAGCTATATGAAAATTCATGAACAACATTAGCAAGTAAAAGGACATAGAAACTATATTTTGAAATTAGACAAAATCAGAAAAAATTATTTATGTTTATTTTTTTGACGCTTTGATCTAGCACTCCCTAGACTGAAAATCAGCTTTAAAAACAAAACAACAACGACAATAAACGCAACGACAACCGCTCCTAAAACCAATAGAATAGCTGCTCCCAGTCCAAGTACGACTCCTTTCGCTATCTTCTTATTTTTAGCTTGTTTTATTGATTCCTCTTCGGACAATTCCGTCACCACTTCCTGTCGGTTCGTATCTGACTGAACCACATATTGAGGGAGCGGAGTAGCCGCATAGCACCAACTAGCTAGGCATAAAATGAAAAATAGTCTCATAGGTCTGTTCTTTTGTAATCGTTTTTTAGAAAAGGTTTTTTGGGAGCAACTAGAACGCACTGACTAACCATCGAACCACTGAGCGAACAGCTATAAAGGTAATGACTACAAACAGCCCATAGAGAACAAGAATAGCTGTTTCAATACTTCGAGTACCTTCTCGATTTCGTTTTCTTTCTTCTATACGTTTTGCATCATAAACAGACGACTCACTTGCACACATTTCTTCCTTAAGTGTATCAGCATATGTTATAGAAGAATGCATGGGAGCGATGAGCCAATTCATAACGACAAAATGAAGTAATACCAAATTGCTCATGGGTTAGCTATTTCTGATGATCTTTCGAATGTTCCATACAGAACCTAGCAGGGTAAGTGCCGATCCAATATATAGTATAGGGTCAGCTAGTTTACTACCGCCTAGAGCTATCAAAAATGCTAGGCAGAAGAATAGAAAACAAATAACTACAGCAGCGACTATTGTCAATAAAATGAAAAGGATAGGTAGCAACACGCTTCGCTTACTAGCTTTATTACGTTTTAGTGTACTGT